>DAOQVG010000135.1:0-5790 GCA_035341435.1 Smithellaceae bacterium | reverse complement strand
GTCAATTGTGCACAAATCCATGGAAATTCGCCCGACAACTGGTGCACGCTTTCCGTGGATCAAAGCTTCTCCCAGATTGGACAGGACAATGCCGTAGCCGTCGCCGTAGCCGACGGGAATGGTGGCGATGCGCGTTCTTTCCTTTGTTACGTAGGTGCTGTTGTAGCCGATGCCGCAGCCGGGTGGAAATTCTTTGATCAGGACGATCGTTGTTTTAAAAGACATCACCGGGGCGAGTCTGGCCTTGGCTTCCGTTGCCGGAGAAGGATAAATGCCGTAGGTCATGATTCCCGGCCGCACCATGTCCAGATGGAATTGCGCATAATTTAAAATGCCGCCGCTGTTGTCCATATGCCGGATCGGTATTTTGATGTTATGAGCTTCCAACTCACTCAATAAATGGGAAAACAATTGCCACTGCTGATCGTTATAGGGAAGGTCAATTTCACTGGATGCCAGGTGGGTGAATATCCCTTCCAGTTTAATATTGGGAAGCGCCAGAATGTCACAGACAAGCTGCAGGGCTTCGCCGCAAAGTGTTCCGCCCCGTCCCATGCCGGTATCCACTTCGATATGAACACAGATGGAGCGGCCCGCTTTTTTCAACGCTTTTTGCAGCTTTTGGGCAAAAGTTAAATCGGAAACCGACGGCGTCAGGTTATATTTGATTATTTCTTCTATTTCCGATTCGATGGAAGGGCCGAGAATTACTATGGGCGCTTCAATGCCGCTGACGCGCAGTTGCACGCCTTCGTCCGCATTGGCGACGCCCAGCATGCTGGCGCCGTTCTTCAGGGCGACGTTGGATATTTCAATCGCGCCGTGCCCGTAGGCATCAGCCTTGACGGGCTGCATGAAATTCACCTGCGGCCCGATCAACCTTTTTATTTCTTTTAAATTGCTGATGAAATTGTCGAGATCAACCTCAACCCAGCTGCGGTATTTATGCTCTCTTTTCAATCCCATTTCATTTTCCCAGGTGCGGATCGGAGTTTTGCAGATAGTTGACTACGTAATCCCTTACGGAATCTTCCAGCGAGGAAAAAGAAACCGGACAGCCGGCCTGGTCGAGTTTATCCATCTTTGCTTCTGTGAAATACTGATATTGATTGCGCAATTCTTCCGGCATTGCTACATATTCGATGTTGGGCGTTTGCCCTAAAGCTGCAAAAACAGCATTGATTAAATCGTTCCAGGACCTTGCTTTGCCCGTGCCCAGATTAAAGATGCCGTTGACATCCGGATGCTGCAGGAGCCACCACAGGGTGTTGATGCAATCTTTGACGTAGACAAAATCGCGCAGCTGTCCGCCGTCGGGGTACTCGGGTTTATAGGATTTGAAGAGGCGCACCTTGCCTGTTTCCTTAATCTGATGAAATGCTTTGAAAATAACACTGGTCATGTCTTCCTTATGATATTCATTGGGGCCGAAGACGTTGAAAAATTTGATGCCGGCGATTTTATCTTCCAGTGAATTCTTTAATGCCCAGAGATCGAAAACCTGTTTGGAGTAGCCGTACATATTAATCGGCTTCAGAGAAGGGATTTTGCCGTGGTCGTCGGAAAAACCCTGGGAGCCGTCGCCGTAAGTGGCGGCGGAGCTGGCGTAAATGAAGCGCAGGCCGTGTTTAACCGCCCATTTGGCCAGCGCCCGGGTGTAGGCATAATTGTTTTGCCAAAGGTAATCGGCATCGCGTTCGGTTGTCGAAGAGCAGGCGCCCATGTGAATCACCGCCTTCGCCTTAAAAGGAACGCGGTCTTCATGAATTAAAGGCAGAAAATCGTCTTTGTGAATGAATTCGGAAAATTTCCTGTTGACCAGATTTCTCCATTTATTTTTTGTTCCCAGCCGGTCAACAATAACAATATCGTCCATCCCTTCCTGATTAAGTTTCCAGACGAAAGCACTGCCGATAAATCCCGCGCCACCTGTGACAATGATCATGAGTCCCGCTCCTTTGAATTTTAAATAAGAAACACAGGGATTTTCAGTATTACTGAAAAGGATTGATGTCAATAAGGAAAATGGTTGAGGTGCAGTCTTTCCAATTTGACGAATTGACAATCGCTTCCCTTTTGCCTATATGCTTGAACAGTGCAACAGATGAAAGAGGATATTCCCCATGGAGTGAAAGAAATAAAAGATTCAATGGTTCAATACTTAAAATTAAACATGGCTATATTAAACAGAGATTTTTATGAGCGCGATACAATAGAAGTTGCCCGTGCTCTTCTGGGAAAAAAATTGGTGCGCCGAATCAATTCGACGGAATTGAGCGGCATGATTATAGAAACCGAGGCCTACTGCGGTCGTCAAGACAGCGCCTGCCATGCCCACCGCGGCAAAACACCACGCAATGCCGTTATGTTCGGCCATGCCGGCCATGCCTACGTTTACTTTACCTACGGCATGCATTACATGCTTAATCTGGTGACGGAAAAGGAAGGTAATCCCTGCGCCGTGCTGATCCGGGCCGTTTTGCCTCTTGCCGGCATCGCAGAGATGGAAGCCCGCCGGGGGAAAAAAGGGAAAGTGCTGACCAACGGCCCGGCCAAACTATGCCAGGCTTTCGGCATTGATAAATCTCTGAACAATTGGGATTTGACCGGCCATAAAGAATTGTGGGTGGAAGACTACAAAATCATTCCGGAGCAAATGATTACAGCCACGCCCAGGATAGGCATTGATTACGCCAAAGATGAACATCGCGAAGCGCTTTGGCGGTTTCTGGTTAAAATGTAATGTGTTCTTCTGTGTCTTTGGGCCAAGCACAAAATTAGAACAAGGGGTTGCAACCCCTTGTTCTGTGTTATGCTGTGCTCGTTCCTTATAAGCTGTCGCCGAAATCCTCTCTAAACCTGGCCGCCAGTTTGGTCTGCCAGTCGGAAACAGTGGCCAACCGGCCGAAGAAGAAGCGGAGAATTTTCGGTTCTTCCACGAATTTCAATCCTTCAATGAGCTTGCGGTTTTCATAAAGCCAGACGATCCGGTCGACGGCGTACTTAACCTGGGAGAGCGTAAAGACGCGCCGCGGCATGGCCAGGCGCAGCAGTTCCATGTTGGAAAATGTTTCATTGCCGTTTTCATCCCGCTGCTCCGACAAGGTGCCTCTTTCCATTCCCCGCACGCCGCCGGCTATAAAGACCGCGGCGGCCAGCGCACCTGCCGGGTACTGACTTTGCGGGATGTGATCTGCAAATCTCATCGCATCGAGATGGCAGCCCAAACCGCCTGCGGGCGTGATGACGGGAACGCCTTTTTTCAGCAGTTCATCGGTCATGCAGGCAATGAACTGGGGGCCCTGATTGATCATATCTTCATCCATGGTCTCTTCCAGACCAACGGCGATGGCTTCCATCTCGCGCACGGACATGCCGCCGTAGGTAAGGAATCCTTCATAAAGCGGCACTAACTCGCGTATCTTCAAATACAGGTCTTTGCTGTTGGTGCAGATGCCTCCTCCCCGGGCGCAGCCCAGCTTGCGCGCTGAAAAATAGATGATATCCGACAGATCCGACATGGCGCGGGTAATCTCCCGGATACTCATATTTTTACACTTCTCTTCCCGGGTTTTGATGAAATAAAGATTATCCGCCAGCAGGCTGGCGTCCAGCACTACAAGAATACCGTATTCTTCACAGACCTTGCGGACTTCCGCCATGTTCTCCAGAGAAAACGGCTGCCCGCCGATCAGGTTCGTGCCCGCCTCGAAGCGGAAAAAGGCGACCTTTTCCGGTCCGTATTTTTTGATAACAGCCTTGAGCTTTTCAATATCGATATTTCCCTTAAAGGGATGGCTGCTCGATACCTTCAATCCTTCGTCGATCAGAATTTCTTCAACTATGCCTCCGTTTAAAACAATATGGGATTTAGTGGTTGTGAAATGATAGTTCATGGGCACGACGTAACCCGGTTTGACAAAAAGCTGACTGAGAATATTTTCACAGGCTCTTCCCTGGTGGGCGGGAAGAAAAAATTGTTTACCAAAAATCTCCTGGGATTTGCTTTCGAGTTTGGAAAATGTTTCCGATCCGGCGTAGCTGTCATCCGCTTCCATCATTGCCGCCAGTTGCTTGTCGCTCATGGCGTTGACGCCGCTATCGGTGAGCATATCCATGAAGATATCACGGTTCTTCAATAAGAATGTGTTGTTTCCCGCTTCGTTAATGGCTTCCAGGCGGCGTTCGACAGAAACAAGATTTAATTTCTGCACGATGCGAACCTTGTGCATTTCCAGGGGGATATTTTCTCCACAAAAAAATTTGATTTCCGACATCAGTAAATTACTCCTAACTGTACAATATTTTTTTTCAGAACTTCTATTTGGCGGCTGGAGCATAAAAGAATAGGCCGGGTATGTCAATGCAATAAAGATCTGCGGGGAAGCCTTACAGGATATCAGGTTTCTCTGATAATCATAAAATTGATCTGCCGGCCGGTGATGCCGCCGGAGCCGCGGTGGGAGAAAAAAATATCCGAATTGCACATGGTGCAATAACCGGATGATTCAATGTTTGCCGCTGGAACGCCGCAATCCAGTATCTGCCTGCGGTTGGCTTCGGGTAAATCAACCATCCATTTGCTGCTTTTGGCGGTATTCGCAAACAAAAAAGATTCGCTGTCTTTTTGTGCCCGGAAGGCTTGGGCGGTGACGTGGTCGACTTCATAGCAGCAAAGACCTATGGACGGACCTATGGCGGCCAGGATATCCTGCGGCCGCGACGCGTACCGCTTACACATTAGGTGGATGACTTTGGCGCTGATGGCTAAAGCCGTGCCCTTCCAGCCCGCATGAACCGCCGCAACAACTTTTTTTGCCCTGTCCGCAATCAAGACCGGTACGCAGTCCGCCGTTTTGATGCAGATAGCCAGGCCGGGTCGGTTGGTGACAATGGCGTCATAGTTGAGATCGGTTTGGAAGAGAGCGTCGGCGTCGTCCGCTTCAGCGACAAGAATACCGTCGCCGTGAACCTGGTTCAGAACAAGAAACCGTTCGAGGGGGATGTTAAAAGACCTGGCCAGCATCGACCAGTTTTGCTGCACCCGGAATGTTTCGTCGCCTTCACGGAAACTCATGTTCAGGCTCTTGTAGTCGTCCAGTGAAGTGCCGCCATGCCGCGTGCAAAAGGCATGATCGAGAAAATCACATTGGCCAAGAATTGCTGATTGCAGATACGGGATGGAATTCTTCTTCGCAGATTTAAACATAAATTCTTATGATTTTAGAGGGTTTTGAAATAACATTTTACCCGATTGCGGCCCGCATTCTTGGCTTCATAAAGCGCGTTGTCCGCCGCTGAAATCAATGCGTTGTCGGTATACCCGTGTTGCGGGTAAGAGGCAATCCCGAAAGAAGCCGTGACATTAATCACCGCCCCGGCGGCTTTAATTGGAGTAGCGGACAGCGCCGTTCGTAACTGCTCCGCCCGCTCATAAGCCTTTTCGCCGGGCATGTCGGGGCATACCAGCAAAAACTCCTCGCCGCCGTAACGGCAGTATATATCGCTGCCGCGGGAACAGTTCATTATCAAATCACCGAATACCTTTAAAACCTCGTCTCCCGCCGGATGGCCGTATGTGTCATTTACATTTTTGAAGTGATCGAGATCCCCCATTATTAAACTTAAAGAGGTGTTCCGGCGCTGTGCACGAATCAGTTCACGGGTGAGGGATTCTTCCAGATAACGGCGGTTAAAGAGGCCCGTCAGGGGATCACGGAGGGATTGCTCGCGCAGGCGGAGGTTAAGCTCCTGCACTTCTTTCTCCGCTCTTACTCTCTCGGTAATGTC
>DAOQVG010000134.1:0-5811 GCA_035341435.1 Smithellaceae bacterium | reverse complement strand
GGGAATCGGATCGGGCATGATGACATCAAAAGCCGAGATGCGATCGGTAGCTACAATTAACAAATGATCATTGACGGAATAGATATCGCGAACCTTGCCGCTGCTGACAAAATTCAGGCCGGCAAAGTCGGTTTTTTGTAATCCTTCTTTCATAAATGCCGTTTTCTCCTCGTTATCGAATAAATGGATTGTATTTTTTCTCATGGCCGATGGTGGAAGTCGGGGTTCTGCCGTAATTATGGCCGGGCATGACTCTGGTGTTATCCGGCAGGGTGAAAAGCTTTTCCTTGATTGATCTGTACATTGTCTGCGGGGAGCTGCCGGGCAGATCGGTTCTGCCGACGCCTTCGACGAAAAGAGTGTCGCCGGTGAAAACATAACCCGGAACATAAAGACTGATTCCCCCCGGAGTATGGCCGGGAGTGTGAATGACTTTGAGGGATACATTGCCTACATCAATAACATCTCCATCCTTGACCAGACGGTCAGCCGGAGGGGACTGGGTGGCTCCGAACATTTTCAGCATCATTGCCGGAGTTGACGTTAACATGTCGGCGTCATCTTCGTGGATGATGATTTTCGCCCCGGTCAGTTTTTGCATCGGCGCGTTGCCGCCTATATGGTCAACATGTCCGTGAGTATTAACAATGTAATTGATATGCAGTTTATTTTTTTCCGCCTCGGCGAGTATCTTTTGCGCATTGTCAGCCGGATCAATAACCAGGGCATCGCCGGTAATGGTATCACCAACCAGATAGGCAAAAACGGCCATATGTCCTACTTGGATTTGTTTGACGAACATATTAATCTCACCCCCAAATTAATCCTCGATGCCTAGCATTTTTTAGTTTCTTTCGTCAATTTAAATCCCGCGAAAGAATGGTACGTTACTTTGTCGGCTGCCACTCACCCGCCGGGTGCCGGAAAGCCTTACCCTTGTCGAAGCGGATGATTAAAATGCAGCCCGGTGTGGATTACTTTCGTTTTAGGATGGCGGCGAAAAATCCGTCCATGTTGTGCAAGTGGGGAAAAGTCCGGAAATATCCGCTGGAATTTATAAAACGGGAAGGGATGGATGAAGAGGGCGGACAGATGGAAAAATCCGGGTTTTGTTGGAGAAAGTTGCCGACAACATTTTCATTTTCCCGCGGCGAAAGGGAGCAGGTGCAGTAAACTAAACGGCCGCCTGGCCGGACGGCGGCGGATGCGTTTTGGATAACGGCGCTTTGGGTCCGGGTAAAACCGGTAAAATCGGCAGCGGTGGTGTGCCATTTTATTTCCGGATTGCGGCGCAGCGTTCCCAGTCCGGAGCAGGGGGCGTCGACTAGGACAGAGTCGAATTTTTCCCGCAAAGAATCGGGCAGTCCGCAGGTCAGATCGGCTGGCGTCGTCTCAATGATGTTTATGCCCAGCCTCGTTGCTTCTTTCTTTAGTTCATTTATTTTCTTGAAATCGTAATCGGTAGCCAAAATTTTGCCGTTGTTTTTCAAAATTGCCGCCAGATGCGTCGTTTTGCCGCCGGCGCCCGCACAGACGTCCAGAATTGATTCCGGGGGCTGCGGATTTAAAAGGTAAGAGATCAGCTGCGACGCTTCATCCTGGAGGCGCAGGTGCCCTTCCCGAAAAAAGCCGGTTTTCTGGAGGGGGAAGACAACATTATTTAAAATAAGCCCGTCGGGAGAAAAACGTGTCTTCGTGGAAGTAAAACCCGCAGCGGTGAGCTTTGCTTGCAGATCTTCCCGGGATGTCTTTAATGTGTTGACCCTCAGCGTCAAAGGCGGCAGCTCATTATTGGCGGCGCACAAGTGAAGGGTATTTGCAATGCCGAATAATTTTATCCACTCTTTGACCAGCCAGAGCGGATGGGAATGAAAGGCGGCGATGAATTCGGCCGGATTTTTCTCTGCCGGGGGGAAAGTAATGCTGCTGCCGGTCCGCAGATAGTTTCTCAAGACGGCATTGATCAGGCCGCTTTTGGCGGGAGCGATATTTTTGGCCACTTTAACCGCTTCATTGACGACGGCGAATGCCGGCAGCCGGTCGCTGAATTTAAGTTGAAAGAGGCCGGTGCGTAAAATATTTTTAATGCTTTCATCCGTTTTTCCCCAATTGCCGCGCAGCAGTTTGGCCAGAATCCAATCCAGATGCCCCCTGAACCGTAATACGCCGTAAACCAGGTGCGTCAACAGCCGTCCGTCGGCGCTGCCGGAAAGAGCATTGACCTCCAGGCACTCGTCCAGAAGAATTCCGGCAAAAGATTTACTTTTCTCAACCTGATCCAGGATATCCACCGCCAGATGGCGAACTGATTTGGTCATGTGTTTTCTTCTTCAGCCCAAAACCGTGTCGGGATCAAGATGGAAGCCGCGCAGGAAATCGCTCACGGGCATTCTTTTCTTGCCGGCCAGTTGTATTTCTTTTAAGACGACGTAACCGTCGGCGGCGGCGACAGGCAGTCCATTATTCGTCTTGGCGCCGATTTTGCCCGCTGCACCTTTTGCGCCGCCCTTCTCACAGGCGGCGGCGAAAATTTTTAATTGCTGCCCCGAAAGATATGTGTAGGCGGCCGGTGCGGGGCTCAGTCCGCGGATAAGATTAACAATGTCTTCGGCGCCGGAATTCCAGTTTATCCGGCCGTCTTCTTTTTGCAGGCGGGGGGCGAACGTTACGGCTGCGGCATCCTGTTTCTGAAATACAGCCGTGCCCGCCGACACCTGATCAATAGCTTCGATCAGCAGGGAAGCGCCCTGAACCGCCAGGCGGTCATGCAACCGGCCGAAATCCTCGTCCGCATCAATTGGAGTTTCCTGCTGTAAAATAATATCTCCTGAATCCATTCCTTCGTCCATCTTCATAATTGTGACGCCCGTCTTCGTTTCTCCGCGGATAATCGCCCAGTTAATCGGCGCCGCGCCGCGATATCTGGGAAGCAGGGAAGGGTGGATATTCAGGCATTTCAGCGACGGAAAGTCAATTATTTCCCTGGGTAAAATCTGGCCATAGGCGGCGACAACGACCATTTCCGGGTTGAGCTCATAAAATATTTTTAAGAACTGCGGATCTTTTACCTTTTCCGGTTGATAAACAGGCAGACCCAGTTTCTGGGCCAGAATTTTTACCGGGGCAGCAATTTCTTTTTGTCCTCTGCCGCGGGGACGGTCAGGTTGAGTTACTACTCCGATTACTGGATAGTTTCGGGTGCACAATTGTTCCAGCGCCGGGAGGGCGAAAGCAGGGGTTCCCATAAAGAGAATACGCGGGCGGGGCATAAAATTGTATCCTTTCTTTTTTCCGTATATATATGGAAATAAAAAAATGTGTCAAGAACAACGAATTATTAAAAGAATTATTAATGTTATTTTAAATTTCTGTTGAAAATTTAGACTTAAAGCATTATACCAAGCATCAAAAGAGGGTGCCGGAAAATTTGAATGTTTTGTAAATTGAAGTTCTTTTAGTTTCAAATGGAAAGAAAATTAGACGGCGGCCGTTAATGCTTGGGAACAAGAATTCCATTTGCAGGTGAATTGACAGGCGGTTCGAGAAATAGCCGGTACAAACTAAACAAAAAGGAGATCCATAATGAAGACGTATGCTGTTAAGTATGTAGAATTAATGGAGAAACATGCCGAAGACATAGCGAAAAAATGGGTTAAAGATGTGCGCCAACATAATAAAACAACCTATTATAAATTTCTGGATGAGCAAAAAATTATTTCCCAGTGTGTTAAATTTTATCATTATTTCAGCAAATTGTTTGCCGATGAAAAATTAAGTGAAGATGTCTTGACATACTTCAAAACTTATACCCGGGAAGCTTACGAATGGGGAGTTCCCCTGGATGAGGCTGTTTGGGCCTTAATCCTGATGAGACGGCACATCTGGCTTTATGGTGAATTTCAGGCAGTATTTACTTCGGCTATTGACCAACTGGAGGCTATTGATTCGCTGAGCCGGGCAATCCTGTTATTCGATTATGCCGAATATGAAATTATCAAAGAATATATGGAGCTGATGAAAAAGGGAGCACCCAGGAAGTAAATAAGCAAAAATACTTTATCTTAATCAACGGTTATGTTGAACCACAAGAGAGGAGATTATATATGCTGGCTTCACTTAAATTGATTGATCTTGTAGAAAAGAATGCGGAAGAGATTGCCAAACAATGGGTAGTGGAAGTTAAAAAAAATAAGCGGACACCCGCGTATCATAACATGCCTGCAGAAAAGTTAATTCCCAGGGCTGTTGAATTTTATCACCAGTTAAGAAATAGGCTAATGTCTGCCAGTACATACGAAGAGGCAGATGCGTATCTTCTCAAATATGCAAAGACTTGTCATGAAGAAAACATTCCCCTTCATGAGGCGATTTATGCACTAGTGTTGATGCGCAGGCAAATGTGGCTGTTTGCAGAATTCCAGGCCGTTTTTACTACTGTTGTTGAGCATCAGCAGGCCGTGGACAGCGTCACACGTACCATGCATATGATGGATAATGCAATTCATAGAATTATACTGCATTATCAGGATCTTATGAAAAAGAAGTAAGAAACGGGATTAAGATCAGTGCATGATTCCATCGAGGAGAAGTATTTTCGATTAGTTTCATTATAGCGTGAAAGTAATATTATTCAGCGAATAAAAAAGAGGTTGATAGGCTTACCGCGGGATTTGCAGCTTTTTTTAGCGGCAACGTTTGTTTTTGGATTTTCCCAGAGCATCGTTGATTCAACCTTCAATAATTATTTAAACGAAACTTTTACAATCAGCGATTTCCAGCGCGGATTTTTGGAATTGCCCCGGGAACTGCCAGGTTTTTTAGTTGTCTTTGTTTCGGCTTTACTCTTCTTCCTTTGTTCCCGGCGGCTGGCGGCTTTGGCTAATCTTTTATGCGCCTTAGGGATACTGTTTATCGGTATTTATTCGCCAAACTTTGCTGTCATGCTGATCTGGCTGTTCATTTTCAGCATCGGGCAGCATTTGTTTTTGCCCACAAATCAAAGTATTGGTATGGAGCTGGCCCGGGACGGAAAAACCGGCAGGAGACTGGGGCAGCTCAGCGGCATTGCCAATGTGTCCGCAATTATCGGCAGTTTCGCCGTCTTGATCGGCTTCAAATTTTTCAATCTCAATTTTAAAATCTCATACATTGTCGCCTTTGCGGGGTTCCTCACGGTAGCACTACTGATTTTTCTGATGCAGAAAAACAGGCCTTTCCCCGCGAGAACAAGATTCAAGCTGAAAAGGGAATACGGTCTTTTTTACTGGCTGAACATTCTTTATGGAACCCGTAAACAGATTTTTCTGACTTTTGCGCCGTGGGTGCTGGTAACGGTGTTTAAGCAAAAAACGCATGTAGTGGCGACGCTGCTGATGATCGGAGGGATTATCGGTATTTTTTTCAAACCGCTGCTGGGCCGCGCCATTGATTATTTGGGTGAGAGGTTTATTCTGACGGCGGAGGCCGTTGTTTTGGTTTTTGTCTGCTTCGGCTACGGTTTTTCTAATGCTGTTTTTTCCGAAAAGGCGGCGATGTATACTGCTTTTTTCTGCTATGTTGTTGATCAGCTTCTGATTTCCGTGGGTATGGCGCGGGCGACTTATCTGCAGAAAATAGCCGTCCAACCGGAAGATATCAACCAGACGCTGACGATGGGTGTGACCATCGATCACATCTTCTCGATCACTATCGCTCTTCTGGGGGGCTTTATCTGGGTTAAGCTGGGCTATCAGCATGTCTTCCTCTTGGGAATGATTATTGCGGTGATTAATGTCTTCTCGGCATTGCGGATAAGAACATAGTGAAAATGGA
>DAOQVG010000133.1:0-5828 GCA_035341435.1 Smithellaceae bacterium | reverse complement strand
CCGCATACCTCGGTCAGCAGAACAACATCGTCTGCAAGCTCAAGCCCGCCGGCGATCAGCCGGGCGTTTTCAGCCACCCGCTTACTGTGGGTATATTTGAGTTCAAGCGCCGCCGGCAGCAGGCCCTCCGCATCGCGATAGCGATTGACATATTGGTCAAACCATTCCGTCAGAAAAAAATGCAGGTCCCTGTTCATGCTTTCTCTGACTTTTTGTGTCTGCAAAAGCTCATTTTTTCTTTCCTATCGCATAGTCGCGCAGAGCTTTATGAAAAGTATTGGCGGCGAGCAGAGCGCAATGCTCCGAGTCTGCGGGCATGCCGCCCAAGTGTTCCAGAATGGAGCTCTGATTGATTCTTATGCAATCCCGGACCGGTTGGCCCTTCGCCATGACTGTAGCAGCCGTACCTGCCGCGTGAGACGTCATACAGCCGTCGGTCGTATAGCTGATTTCAATAACTTTATCATTGCTGATCTTCAGATACATTTCCATCGTATCACCGCACGGCCCTTTTATTTTAGCGTAGCCGTCCGGTTTTTCCAGGCTTCCGTAATTTCTCGGATTGCTTCCGTAATCAACCACCCTGTCGGAAAGGCCGCCGGTAATCTTTTCCATGAGGAGATCGATCATCTCCTTTTTGATCTTTTCTTCATCCATGTTAAAATTCCCTGTATCTCGTTAAATAATAATCGCACAAAACAACGCAGACATTGGCGTTGATTTATTTAAAGAATCTTTTTCCCGGCTTCGGGACCACCTTTGACAATATATACGCCCGCAATCTTTGCGACGACGGCTGACTTCGGCTTCAGCTTACTGTTGATGCCCTTAACCCATTCGACGTTTTGTTGAAAAATTTCCCCTTCCGTATGGATTGCAACGTCCGCTTTAATCTGGAAACCACCCTTTTCCCCCCACCAGGAAAGGGCTATATGCGGATTTTCCTTCAAGTTATTCAGCGTCTTGCTGAAAAACTGGTCAGAAATGAGTAATGTTGCGTCGTCGAGAAACTTGAATGCGCCGATGGGTACGACGTTGGGCGTGCCGTCTTTTGCCGCCGTTGCCAGATATGCCAGCTTTGCCGCCTGCAAACTTTCTCTAATCTCTGCGGTTACTTTAACCATAAATCATTTTCCCCCTTTTGTGTTTTGTCCTTACCGGGCAGGCTCGGTACATTAATGCCTGCAACAGCACAACTGTTTTAATTATGTGTATGTACCATAAATAACGCGATAGAAAAACCATAACTTTGGCAAGCCGGGGTATGGGCTGAGGCAGGAAGGCCGCGGCGGTTCAGTTGTTGATTTTCAACAGGACATTGCTGTTTTGGTAAAAACAGAATATTTCCGAAATATTTCCCAAATGGCTTGACATGTAAATATATATTTATATAATTATTCTGCTTGTTAAGTAACATATTTAATTTTAAGATTCGGCAGGATTCGGTCTTGTTGAAAAGGAGGTCTCAATGGCTAAAGAAAAAGTATCTGTGATTATCAAAACAGGCGACCACGAAGAGATGTATTTCCAAGAACAAGAAAAAAAGAAAATCATGAAGCTGCGCGAACAGATAGCACACGAATCAAACAAGAGCTACAGAGAAGAACACAAAACCCATTGTTTTCGCTGCGGTACTCCGAGCCTGGCGGAAGTAAGTTACGGCCCGGTGACGGTCGATATTTGCGTTAATGAAAACTGTGGCGCGCTGCATCTGGACCCTGGAGAACTGCAAGAGATTTTGAATAATCAGGGGGGGCTGGACAAAATCCGCAAAGCCGTTCTTTCTATTTTTAAATAGACCAGATTAGTCAGCTGAGCGCATAAATCCGCATAAAGGGCAGAGTCAGAAATGACCCTGCCCTTATTAATTTTGGCAAATTTCGAAATCATGGGTCATGTTTTTTTCTGCTGTAAAATTTACATCCCCAGCATTTGACAATAACGCAAGCCCACCTTGTACCACTCAAGCAGCTCCTTATCTTTTTTCAGCTTACGGCGCAGGGCGGCGGCCTGGCGTGGCGACAACTTTTCATTGAGGGAGAAGTCCTCGTCGACTTGCATCAAGTCCCGCATTAAATTAACTACAAAGGTTACTTTTGACGGGGGATCGCCGGTCATTTCACTGATCACTTCAATTTTTATTTGGCCGTGGGTCATATAAATACCTCAAAAGTAGAATGATTTTTACTACTAACAACAAAGCTGAACATTATCAACAGAAAAGATCAAATTCCTTTTAATTGACAAGGCAACCGTTTTTCACGTACGTTTCTTTTTATCAGCGGACGAAGAATATGACAGACCGGGAGTTAAGAGAATGAAAATGGATATTTCCTGGCGGTTTCTGCGAGTCTGGCAGAGGAATCTGGCGGTTTACCGCAAAAACTGGTTGATCAATTTTCTGCTGCCTTTTTTTTCACCCCTCTTTTATCTTGTCGCCTTTGGAATCAGCTTCAGCGTCTTTATCGTCAATATTCGTTATGATGCTAATCAGGTATCCTACATAAGTTTTATTGCTCCGGCAATAATTGCCATTAATATCATGAACAACTCTTTTTTTGAAAACACCTACGGTTCTTTCGTCCGGATGTACTATCAGAAAACGTTTGACGCTATGATGTCCACGCCGCTTAACGCCGAAGAGATCATCACCGGCGAAATAATCTGGGGTGCAACAAAATCGTTGATCAGCTCGGTTATTATGCTGGTTGTTATCAGTTTCTTCGGTGTCGTCAGTTATCCCGCCGCGTTGTTAATTATTCCTGTCGCCTTTCTGGGCGGCATTGCCTTCGGCGCCGTCGGCATGTGTTTTACCTCCATGGTCAAAATCATTGATCTCTTCAGTTTTCCGGTATTCCTGTTTATCACGCCGATGTTTCTATTCAGCGGCACCTTTTTCCCGCTTACCGGCCTGCCCGTCTGGGCGCAGCAGGTTGCCCTGTTTTTGCCGCTGACGCATCTGGTCAATGTCCTGCGCGCCTTGAATTACGGCCTGTTCAATGCGGATGTTTTGATTGGCATCTGTTATCTGGTCGTTTTCAGCCTCATTACGATACCGATTGCTCTATTTAAGATGAAGCGCAGATTGATCAAATAGGAAGGCCGGGGCCGGCGGTGCTTTTTATTGACAATTCAACCCTGATTCACGTAATGTTGCCTCTCCAGCAAGCAGAGGACAAAGAATAAAGCAAACATGGATAATGATCAGACGTTGATTAAGGCGACGAATTTAAAGAAATCATTTGGCGATTTCGTCGCCGTTCGTGAGATTTCCTTCACCGTGGAAAAAGGCGTGTGCTTTGGCTTTCTCGGTCCCAACGGCGCCGGCAAAACATCAACCATCAAAATGATCTACGGTGCGTCGCCGGTGACCGCCGGTGATCTTTTCGTCTTTGGGCTCGATATCAAGACACAGGCGCGGGCCATCAAATCGCGGATCGGCGTCTGCCAGCAGGAAAACACTCTTGATCCCGATCTTAATGTGCTGCAGAATTTTGAAATATTCGCGAGCTATTTTAATATCGATAAAAAAACAGCCCAGGACAGAACAATGGAATTATTGCATTTTTTTGCTCTGGAGCAGCGGCGCAATTCCAAGGTGGCCGAGCTTTCGGGGGGGATGGTGCGCCGGTTGATCATTGCCCGCGCGCTCATCAACCAGCCGGAGCTCTTGATTCTGGATGAACCGACCATCGGCCTTGATCCCCAGTCCCGGCATCAGGTCTGGGATAAACTGGAAGCCCTGAAACAGCAGGGCCTGACCATTTTGCTGACAACCCACTATATGGACGAAGCGGCGAGTCTTTGCGACGAGTTGGTGATCATGGATAATGGAACTATTCTGGCCCAGGGGTCACCGCAGGCGTTGATCAGCAAATATACCGGTCACCACATTATCGAAGTTACCGAGCCGGGGCCGGATCTCGTAAAGTATATCCAGGGGAAAGACGTCTGGCAGGAAAATCTCGGGCATCGCCTGATTATTTATGCCGCCGAGGAGCATGACCTTTACCGCGATCTTTGCAGTCGTTTTGCAAACAAGGATTGTTTGCTGCGCTCCGCCTCTCTGGAAGATGTTTTTCTTATCCTGACGGGCCGGGAGCTGAGAGAATGAAAATAGATATTTCCTGGCGGTTTGTGCGAGTCTGGCAGCGGAATCTGGCCGTCTACCGTACAAGCTGGAAGATCAATTTTCTGCCCCCCTTTTTAGAACCCTTATTTTATCTGATCGCATTCGGTGTCGGCTTCAGCGGTTTGATCGGCAATATTCGCTATGGCACAACCCAGGTATCCTATGTAAGTTTCATCGCTCCGGCGCTGGTCGCCATCAATATCATGAATAATTCTTTTTTTGAAAGCACCTACGGTTCTTTTGTCCGGATGTATTATCAGAAGACTTTTGAAGCCATGATGGCCACGCCGCTCAACGCCGAAGAAATCATCACCGGCGAAATTGTCTGGGGGGCGACAAAAGCGGTGATTGGAACGGTCATTATGCTGGTAGTCATCAGCTTCTTCGGTCTGGTAAGCTACCCGGTGGCGTTATTGATTATTCCGGTTTCTTTTCTCGGCGGCATTGCCTTCGGCGCCGTCGGCATGTGTTTTACCGCTCTGGTGAAAACCATTGATCTTTTCAATTTGCCGGTGTTCCTGTTTGTAACGCCCATGTTTCTTTTTGGGGGGACTTTCTTTCCTCTCGCCGGTCTGCCTGTCTGGGCGCAGCAGGTTGCGCTGATTCTGCCGCTGACACATCTGGTTAATGTCGTGCGTGCTTTGAATTACGGCTTGTTCAATTCGGATGTTGTGATCGGTATTGTGTATCTGGCAGTATTCAGTCTGCTGACCATGCCCTTTGCCCTGTCCAGAATGCAGCGCAGATTGATCAAGTAATTTTATTACGGACGGCCTTTTTACGAGGCCGTCGTTATTTCCTTTTTAATATTTCTTCACATAAGTTCAGAAAATCTTCGGCGCCGTGACTTTTAGGCGCATATTCAAAAATTGTCTGCCCGAAGCTCGGAGCTTCCGCCACCACAATGTTTTCGCGGATTACCGTCGCAAACACTTTGTCTCCGAAACGTTCGTTGATGCTGTCCATGATAGCATTATTGAGTTTTTTACGGGAATCAAAGCGGGTGGCGATAATCCCGGATACTTTCAAGTTCTTGTTGAAAACTTTATGCACTTCTTCAATGCTGTTCATCAACCGGCCCATTCCTTTCAACGCCAGAAACTCCATCTGCAGAGGGATGTAAATTTCCCGGCTGCAGGCCAGGGCGTTGACGGTAAGGAATCCGGCGGACGGCGGACAGTCGATAATGATGTAGTCCTTGTTCCGGATACCCGCCAGTTTGTTTTTTAAAGTAAACTCACCGTCCGGAAGGGTTGATTTTTCATTTTCCATCTCCGCCAGATCAAGATTGGCCGGAAGAACGCTCATCCCGGCATGCTCCAGCAGCGCCTCTTCCAGCGGTGTTTCACCTTTGATCACCGAATAAACGGTCTTTCGAAGATCGTGCGCAACAATGCCCAGCGAATAGGTCAGATGCGCCTGAGGATCGAAATCAACAAGCAGAACTTTCTTGCCCAGCAGCGTCAGGCCGGCAGCAATATTCAAAGCACAGGTGGTTTTGCCCACTCCACCTTTTTGATTACATATGGCAATTATGTCCGGCTTCATTATTTTCTCCTTTTTCTTAGAAAACAAAAACGGCGGCGGCAATTACGGTGGTGAATTTATCGTTTTTACATATTGTCGATTGGGTGACATTGAGTGTGCGGACTATTTTGCCGCTGATTTTAAATATTTCTTTTTTCTCATCCCAGCT
>DAOQVG010000132.1:0-5849 GCA_035341435.1 Smithellaceae bacterium | reverse complement strand
TTCAGTGCAAACTACTCCTTCAGGTTGTACAACGCCGGATGGAGTAGTTTGCACTGAAGGTGCCGGCAAAGCAGTTGCAGGAGCAACGGCCTGAGTTGCGGGCTCAGTCGCCGGCGTGCTGACCGCGACCTGCCCGGCAGGCTGGTCCGTCGATGACTCCATACCGGTAACCAGCGGCGGAGCTTGCTGTTGCTGGTATACAAAGATACCCGCAGCGGCGGCAATTCCTAAAACGGCAGCCACTCCTATGTATGCTTTATAGCGAACAGATCCTTTACCGGCAACGGGAGATTTTCGCTCCGGCTGATTCGGCTTATTTTCCTCTTCGCGGACATTGTCCTTTTCTGCTTGTTGCTGCGCCGGCAACGGCGTCATCTGCAGAGAATTCAGATAAGCTTCGTAACTGTCCAGGATAGGCTTACTATCCATACCCAGCGCCCGGGCATAAGTTTTAATAAAGTTTTTCGTATACGTCGGAACCGGAAGATCCTCAAAAGCTCCGTTTTCTATAGCTTCCAGATTGACGACGCTTATCCGGGTAACGGCATAGACATCCTTGAGCGTCATCCCTGAAGCTTCTCTTTTTGCCCTGATGCCTAAAAAATCTTTTGTCGCAGTTTGTTCCTGGGTCATAAAAAAATTCTAACAAAAATGTTTATTTGGCGTTCTCTAGCATTAATTTTGGGGAAGCGCAACTTTTTATAAGAGTATTCCTGTTGTTTTAATTCTTTATTTTCCCGCTAAAGTTTATTACAAGCAACGGCAAAAATTAAACAAGACCTCTGGATCGGAGTAAAAATATTATGCAGCAGATGAAAGATTTTGCCGTTGATTTAGCCCGCAAAGCAGGCGGATTGCTGATGGAAAAACTTCATTCTTCCCTGGAGATACACTACAAAGGAGATATCAATCTGGTCACGGAAGCCGACAAGATGTCGGAAAATTTAATCATTGGCGCAATCCGGCGGCAATTTCCGGATCATGGCATTCTGTCGGAAGAATCACCGGCAATCCTCGACGGATCGACCATGCGGTGGATCATCGATCCTCTGGACGGCACCACCAATTATGCTCACGGTTATCCGGTATTCTGTGTATCTATTGCGCTGGAAAAAAACGGATCGATTATACTGGGCGTGGTGTACGACCCGACGCGAAACGACACATTTGTGGCCGTGCGCAACGAGGGAGCATACTTAAACGGCAAGAAATTAGCCGTATCGCAGACAAGCAAGCTGACCGGAAGTCTGCTCGCCACCGGTTTTCCATATGATATTCGGGACAGCAGGGAAAATAATCTCGACAACTTCAATACCATGGCAAAAGAAGTGCAGGCCATACGCCGCGCCGGGGCCGCCGCGCTGGACATGGCGTATGTTGCCGCCGGCCGCTTCGACGGTTTCTGGGAATTGAAGCTCAACTCCTGGGATACGGCAGCCGCGTGCTTAATGATCGAAGAAGCCGGGGGAAAAATAAGTGATATCTTTGGCCGCCCCTGGAACCTTCTTTCTCCGCATATTCTTGCGTCCAACGGCCGGATTCACGAACAAATGATTTCCGTTTTCCAGGAGGTTAAAAAACAGGAAGCGTAATTTCTATCTACAATCGATAATATCGAGAACATCCGCTATATTTTCAATGACAAAATCGGCATGGTGCATAAAATCACCGGCCTTGTGATGATTCTTCAACAGCACGGCGATTGCGTCCGCTGCCCTGGCGCAGAGCAAATCGAAAAGATAGTCCCCGACAACCAGCGATTCATGGGGCTTGATCGCAAACTGTTCGCAGAGATAAAAAATTCCGAAGGGATCGGGTTTGGCCGGCCCTTCTTCTCGACCTACAATGGCGTCAAATATCAAGCCGTGCTTATCGGCGACGGCAACGGCGTTATCACGCTTGTTGCGGGTCAAGACGCCGATCAGAATTCCTCTGCTGCGCAATTCTGTAAGCGTTTCTTTTGCGCCGGGATTTAATATCGATTCAGCAACCGCCCTGTCCTCATGCACCTGCAAAATTCTTTCTGCATTTTCCCGCTCTTGGTGCGTCATTTTTTTCATCAATTCCAGAATCGGTTCGGCCTCAGGCGGATAACCCATTTCCTCGCGGATCGCATCAAAATCAAAAAACGGCTGCGTTATCGTTCCATCGAGGTCAAATATAACCGCTTTAATAAGCATATTGAAATATCAGTTCCACCTTTCTGCAAAGTCTATAGAACAATCTTGTAATTTACGATTCTTCATCAGGGATACCTTCGCGCCAGCTCCTTTTTTCTTTCATCTGCAAAGCACATACATGAATTTACGTCCTCTTGACAACAGTTAATATCAGTCTTAGTTTAAAGATAACAAGATTCTACAGTGCCCGTTAGGAGCCATGCTACCGGAAACGCATTTAGCCAAGAGACATAATTTCCCAGCGGTGACGGTAACGCTGGGAAAATGAAATGTTCAAGGATCGTGGCTCCAAGTAGTAGAAAAAACGGCACAAGCGAATTTTGTTTTAGCCCTTCAGGGGAAGAAAATCCTCTGAAGGGCTTTTTATAACAACGAAAAGGTTGAAGTTCCGGCGGCGATTGCCAAAGCTATTTGAGGAGCGGCGACAGCATGTTTTCGACTAAAGATTTTCCAGTTTGGACATCAGGCGGTCAAATTTTTCTACTTCAACAACCGGTGACGTGATAAAGGTAATTCCCGTCAGCATATTTAACGACATCGATGTGGACATAGCTTTTTCCACATCCGGAAAATCCAGGGTCAGAACCAAATCATGCTCACCCATTAGAGCATACATGGAAATTACCTTACCTCCGTTTTTTTCGATGATCCTGACGGCTTTTTTTGTCCGCTGCGGCGAGACATCCTTCAGCGAATCCGGGTTATATTTTCCGAACATCATGAATATCGGCATTAAACTACCTCCTTCTCCTATAACTTACCTGTTTCCTTGAAAGCATAGGACACTCGACATCTCTACCTGTGCGCAACCCTTTTAACCCTTGTTTTTTTCTGAGTATTCACCAGTCTGCTTTTTCTATTAAACCACAGGCTCCTCGGAATGGTTAAAATTGTTCGCTTTTTCTCTCTTCTTGTTTCCATAAAGACATCCCCTTTCTATTATTCTTTTTGAAGTTGTGCTTCAGTATAATTTTCTCAGGTTCGTCAAATCTTTTTAATAATTTAATGACGGCTAAAATTATTGTCAAAAAAGAGAAAAAACGTTCACTAGCAGGTATGACCGACATTTTTGTCGAACAAGTGCATAATTCAGCCGGAACAACACATGGCTGTTATTATTAGCAATTTCTCTATAAGCGCAAAAATGTAATTCGACATTTATTGCCGGAAACCGTCATTCCTTCTCGCAAAAATAAAGCGTATTATTGCTAATAAACATTTAACAACAGCAACTTACAACATCAACCAGTTTTTTGGCATGGTACATGCATTAAATAATGGGCAAGTTACATGTATCGACTAAACATAACGGGCATGATTAGCCGACAACAAGACTAACTAAGAAGGTTACCAACCTTCACTCTTCAGATTAAGGGAGGCTCTGACCAAGCCTCCCTTTTCCTTTGATGGAAATAACCGTTGATCGTTATTTTGAGCTATGTCATTTTTTCCGCTGCAGGGTAACACTCACCGGATAATGGTCGCTGAATCCGGCCGTGTCTCTCTCACTCGATTTAATACCGAACCGGCGCGGACCGATTTTTTTGGGGTATGACATCAAGGTAACTGCTTCTATTTGCGCATCCCCCTGCAGTTGCCAGCCGCAATTACCATTCACAACTCCACGACTGACCATAATTTGATCCAGCATATACCATTGGCCTTCATAAACATACGAACCGGCGCCGGACGCCAGAATAGGCCACATGAGGTTCAGCAAATAAGGATTTTTCCCCTCCGTCACCCGGCGACGATCATTGAGCGACAAAGCGTATTCGGTAATGGAACGGCTGAACGGTTCATCGTTGAAGTCCCCGAGCACAATTATCGCAACATCATCGCCAAGCTCCTGTTGAATACGCTCGATGTAATAAGACAACGTTTCTCCGGCCGTCATCCGATAAGGTTCTGATTCATACTGCCCTGCAGATCTGGCCGGCCAATGATTGCCGACCACGACAATCGTCCGCCCGTCTATTGCAAAATTAACCTGGAACAACTCGCGTGTCGCATAGCGCTTGATTATCCAATGCTGGAACATCTTGTCCGGCGAGGTGCCGGCAATATTCGGGTCATAGAGAAAGGCAACGTCAACTCCTCTGTTGTCGCTGGCGTCGGCATGGGCAACCTGATATTTTCGTCCGCCTTCGCTGAAAATTTTTTTCGTCAGTTTGATCAGCACATTCCTGTTCTCTGCTTCGCATATCCCTAAAATATCCGGACCGGCGCCGGAGTTCATGGAGCGAATGATCTTTGATAACTGACCCAGCTTGGAATCGAGCAGAGCGTCATTCCAACCGGTGAGGTCTTTACCGATCATTCGGCGCAGCTTCTCCGGTCTGTCCGCAGATTCCGCATCGAAAAGATTTTCTACATTCCAAAAGGCGATGAATAATTTTTCGGAAGAATTACATGAGCTCACATCGCTAATCTCGGTTTTTCCCATATTAACCTCCCCTTCTTATTTTCAAACGCAGAATTCTATCCTTGCGAAATATCGACAGCCTGTTGCCCAAATCTCTTTGGCGCGGCCATTGGAAGCGTTTTTGCCATGAATCCTGGCGAAGCGAAAGATCAGTGCCTTCAACTGTTTGAGTCGAAGACGAGTTTTGAAGGCACATTTCGCGAGCCTTGGAATTCATCAAAAGCGCTTCCGGCAAGCGACAAAGAGATTTGGGCAACAACTCGTAAGAATTTGACTCAATTTAGTCCCTGTCAAAAGTAAGTACCTCTTTTATAACAGGCTGTCGTAGAGGACGTGGAAGAATAATTTCACCGAGACCATCACCGCCACCCACACTGCATCCTCGTTCATGAACATACTCCCTAACTGTCACAGCTGCCACTAAGGAATCAATTATGTCTTTGGGACCTAGCTTGCAACTGGAGAAGTTAATGCTAAGTTGAACATTAGTAATTCCTTCCAGTAAGGAGTAAGATGCTGTTGGATAGACCTCATAGTTTGGAACAATGTCTTGAAGGGCCGAAAACAACTTGAAGCCGATCTTCATCCATGCAGGTGCTACTTCTGCGAGCGGTGTGTATTGTGGATTAGCTATAGCATGTGCACGAACCACAATTTCACAGTGTCGTCCATATCCTTTCTCTTCCTGTCGTCGCCGTCTCCATCTATTATGTCTTCCATCCCAATACAATTGCCGGGGAGATTTCAGAGGTGTTCGTGGTGCATCTATTCCTACAAAAACCTCATAGTTCTTATTCATCAGTTTATCAATCAGGTGAAGTACATCTTTTGTAGGGTCGGCACCAAACCATCCAGTCTCTAATGTAACAGCGTCATCGCTAATAACGGCAAAACAACACGCTGGCTTTTCTTGGACATCTATGCCGATAAAGGCCTTCATCAGCCATCCTTACTTATAGTGGTTAATAATTGTTTTGTGTATCCTTGCTAATACGCCAATCGCTTCCAGAGAGGGAATATTTAACCTTTTATAATCTTGACGACGACCTTCCGGTTTCGCGGGCCGTCGAATTCGCAGAAAAAGATGGACTGCCATGTGCCCAAAACCAGCAGGCCGTTTTCAATCAAGACTATTTCCGACGCTCCGACCAGCGATGATTTGACATGCGCGGGAGAATTGCCTTCCCTGTGCCGGTAGGAAGCATTTTGCGGGACAGCCCTCTCCAGGGCGTCGATTATATCGC
>DAOQVG010000131.1:0-5853 GCA_035341435.1 Smithellaceae bacterium | reverse complement strand
AGCTTCCTCCTGTTCCATTTTTTCCTGCTCTTGAGCCTTCCTGGTAACAGCCTTGACAATGCTGAAAGCAAGAGAGGCGATGACTGCTGAAACAATAAAAAAGGACGCTTTGGGCATTCCCGGGATCAGCGCAAAAATGAAAAGCATTATGGAAGCCGTGGCGACTACCCGCGGTTGCATGAACAACTGTGTCTTTACTTCCTGACCCAGTTCCGTCGAGGCTGCGCTTCTCGTCACGAGGATGCCTGCTGCGGTGGAAACAATCAGCGCCGGCACTTGCGTCACCAAACCGTCACCAATCGTTAACAGCGTATAATTTCTGGCGGCATCGGCTACCGGCATTCCCTTTTGGAGCACACCAATAACCAGACCGCCGATGATGTTGACAAATACGATAATAATACCGGCAATCGCGTCGCCACGAACAAACTTACTGGCGCCGTCCATGGATCCGTAGAAATTTGCTTCCTGTTCAATTTCTCCACGACGCCGGCGTGCTTCAACGTCGCTGATCAGACCGGCGTTTAAATCCGCATCAATGCTCATTTGCTTTCCCGGCATGGCGTCGAGGGTAAAGCGGGCCGCCACTTCCGCAACACGGGTCGCGCCTTTCGTGATCACGACAAAATTAATCAGCACCAGTACCGTAAAGACAATCAGCCCGACAACATAGTTGCCGCCGACAACAAATGTGCCGAATGATTTGATGACCTGGCCAGCGGCAGCCGTTCCTTCATTGCCGTGCAACAAAATCAGGCGGGTGGAGGCTACGTTCAACGACAACCGCAGCAAAGTAACCATTAATAACACTGAGGGGAATACGGAAAATTCCAGGGGCTTTAATATATGCATCGACATCAGCAGGATGATGATGGAAAAAGTGATGCTGAAAGCGAGAAATACATCCAGCAGAAAAGGCGGAATAGGAATGATCATGACCATCAGAATAGCGATAACGGCCATAGCAATCATGGCCGAACTCGATTTCATTGCGTCAAAAAAAGTGTTACCGTCCACTACCTCGGATGCTGCCATATTCCTTATCCAAATACCTTAATCTTTTTTTGTTCGTAAACAAATGCCAGTACTTCCGCGACCGCCCGATAAAGATCTTCCGGTATCGATCGATCTATATTAACTGTCTTATACAATACCTGTGCCAGAGGTTTATTTTCGACAATTGGAATATCATTTTCCCCGGCGATCTCCCGAATTTTTTCAGCGATTATGTCCGCCCCTTTAGCTACAACCCTGGGCGCAGCCATAATTTCCGGGTCATACTGAATTGCCACTGCCAGATGCGTCGGATTGGTGATAATAACATCTGCTTTCGGTACCTTAGCCATCATGCGCTTCTGGGCGGCTTCACGCTGCAGGCGGCGGATGCGTGATTTGATCAGGGGATCGCCCTCCGTATTTTTATATTCATCTTTTATTTCCTGCTTGGTCATGCGCAGACTTTTTTCATATTCCCAGCGTTGATAAATATAATCGAGAATCGCGAGCATAAGGAGAACTATCGTCGCCGAAAGAATTATTTTGAAGCAGACCCGTCCGAAATAAGTCATTATTCCCCACACGCTTTGCTCCATCAGAGGAAGCAGCATGTTGGACACTTCCGCTTTGATGATGATATAAGCCACCATACTGACGACGCACACCTTGAAGACGCCCTTGAGCAGTTCGACAACCGAGCGAACAGAAAATAGCCTTTTAAATCCTTTAACCGGATCAATCTTTTCCAATTTCGGCGTTAAAGACTCTGATGAAAACATAACTCCGATTTGCAGAACGTTGCCTAAAATCCCCGCAACAAGAACAGTCAGCATAAGAGGAAAAAGAATAATGAAGCCTTTTAATGCATAGTCACAGAATAATGAGGTGAAACTGTCCGGTGTGAGATTAATCTGTCCGGCGTTTTGAAACCCGTGAGCCATTAAGCCCATGATGTTCTTGAGCAGCCCGGGGGCGCCGAAGTAAAAATAAATCAGGCAGGCTACCAGAATCCCTACGGATATTATTTCCTGGGAACGAGCCACCTGGCCTTTTTCGCGTGCTTCTTCACGACGTCGCGATGTGGCTTCTTCAGTTCGTTCCTGCTCGTTTTCCGCCATACGGCACCTATCGTTTTAATGACATTAGTGTCAATATTCCACTGCTTCACATCAAGCGTAAAAGTGTTGCCAGTCTGGTTTCAAAACCAAGGAAATATCCTGACGTCAGTTTAATAAACACTGGTGCGGTTAAACCTAAAAAAATAAGTCCGATTGCTATTTGCAAAGGCATACCGACGATAAAGATATTGATCTGCGGCACCGTGCGGGCGACTATTCCCAGACCGACATTGGTAAAAAGCATAACCGCCATGATCGGGGCAGCCAGCTTTACGGCAATGACAAACATGTCTTTGGACAAGCTTAAAATATTCTGCATCAATGCCCCGGAAAAATGGAATGTCAGGGGATTTAAAACGGCATAACTCTGAACTATCGCCGTAAAAAAAACATGATGAGCATCAAAAGAAAGAAATACGAGCATGGCGACAAGATACTGCAATTCAGTAATAATGGATACCTGCTCGCTGCTTGTCGGATCAATGACATTGGCAATGGAGAAGCCCATTTGAAATCCAACCAGGTCACCGGCCATCCGGATGCCGGCGAAAATCAGCCTCGCCGCAAAACCGATAACCACACCGATCAGAACTTCACCGGCCATCCGATACATTAAAATGAGGGTCGGATACCCGGCCACAGGCGGGATCTTCGGCAGGACAAGAGGGAAAATAATCAGGGTAATCAGAATGGACAATGCGGCTTTGACCCGCATCGGTATCGATGATTCACTGATTACCGGAATGGTGACAACAATGGCGCTGACCCTCAACAAAACCAGAATAAAAGCTTCGGCATGTTCGGCGGACAGGAAAGGCAAAGTCATAATATACCTTTACTTGATGTAGGCCGGTATATTGTTGAATATATTCTGCGTAAAGGTAAGCAGTAAACTTAACATCCAGGGCAGGGCGGCCACCAGTGTGACCAGAACCGCCACAATCTTCGGAACAAAGACCAGCGTCATTTCCTGAATCTGTGTAACCGCCTGAAAAAGGCTGATCAAGACTCCGACGATCAAACCCACTATGAGCATCGGAGCGGATACCAAAAGTGTTACCTTGATAGTTTCAGCCATTAATCCCACAACCGCATCTATGGTCATTTTTCTTCCTTCTCTAGTTTAATGAAAACTCTTTACCAATGAACCGACGATTAAATACCAGCCGTCGACTAGGACGAACAAAAGCAATTTAAAAGGCAAACTGACCATAACCGGCGGCAGCATCATCATACCCATCGACAACAAAACGGAGGCCACAACCATATCCAGAACCAGAAAAGGCAGATAAATCATGAAGCCGATCTGAAACGCCGTCTTCAATTCACTGATTGCAAAAGCCGGGATCAAAGTGGATAAAGAAATATCTTCCGGCTTAGCCGGCCGTTTATCGTTGGCCATTTTAACGAAAAGAGCGAGATCCTTTTCTCTCACCTGCTTGAGCATAAACGCCTTGACCGGAGCCGATCCTTTCTCAAAAGCCTGTTCCCCGGAAATCTGCTCTTCATAATATGGCTTCAATGCTTCATCGTTCACCCGATTGAAAACCGGCGCCATGATGAAAAAAGTCAAAAACAGGGACAATCCGATCACCACCTGATTGGGAGGCATTGTTTGCGTTCCCAGCGCATGCCTCAGAAGCGATAAGACGATAATGATCCGGGTAAAAGAAGTGGCCATTAAAAGAATCGCCGGGGCCAGCGAAAGAATCGTCAATAAGATTACGAGTTGAATGAGCGACGAAACCTTTTCGGGCTCCGTTGTTCCGCCGTTCATGTTCAAACTGATGTTGGGCAAACCGATCGGCGGAGCGGCGAAAACAGCAGAAGTGCACAAGAGCGCAGAGACGATGAAAACGATTGCAAATAAAATCAGCGGTGCTTTTTCGTTTTTCATTTTCCAGCCTTGTCTTTGTGCTTGTTCGAAGAAAGACTCAACTGTGATATATATTTTGCCAGTTTATTTTGGGGAAAATCCACAATCCGGGAATTAATCATGTGGGCTTTTATTTTAGTTAAAGCCGAGGGGTCTTCAATCGTAGCCAACGTTGTCATTTGCTGATTGCAAATCCCCACAACCAGAACCTGATCCAGCACTTCCACCAAAATAATCCTGTTTTTCGGCCCGAGATATTTGGATGATATTACGTGAATTAAAGCCTGACTGTCGGAGGCGGAACCGGTCTGCTGCATAAAAATCTTCATGAAATACATAACTCCGACAAGCAACCCCAGCACCACAGCCAGGGCAAAAATCATTTTCAGAAATGAACCAATAAGAGAAATTTCCATGGATAACCACGCTTACGCTAATTTATTGACTCTCTCGGCCGGCGATACTATATCCGTTAAACGCACGCCGAATTTTTCATTGACGACCACCACCTCTCCGCGGGCAATCAGCCTCTGGTTAACATAAACATCCATCGGTTCTCCGGCCAATTTAGTCAGTTCCAGTACGGAGCCCTGCCCCAGCTGCAACAATTCACTGATCAGCATTTTGCTTCTTCCCAGTTCGCACGTTAGGGTAAGCGGTATGTCTAAGATAAAATCCAGGTCCATGGCTGTTTTGCTGTCCTGTTTCCTGTTCTTCAGCTCATCGAAATTAACACTGGTAACTTCCGTTTTCGGCTGTGCCGGCGCCTTGGACAGCTCCATTTCCTCCTGGACGTCATCCCAGCTTATATTGTCATCGTCTTCAGCCACGGGTTCACTGGATATTCCTACACCCTTCATCAATTCATCAATTTCGCTTTGTTCCATATCATTCGTCCTCTTTTCCCGTCACTATGTCTGATATTTGTACAGCCTGATTCCCCTTGTAGACGCCGGGATATCCGCAATATTTTTTAATTCCCTCGACATAAACATCAAGCGGATCAGATGCGTAATGCTCAAGTTGAATAACATCGCCTTTCCTGAGATTCACAACATCTTTGCTCAAAACCTGCGCCCGCCCCAATTCGACAAAAATGTTCACATAAGATTTCAGGAGACCGGATTTGAATCTGTTAGCCCAGGCCTTATCCACTTCCAGATGTTCACTCTGAAAACCAGCGGCCAGTTTTTCTTTTACCGGCTCCAGCATGGAATAGGGAATACAGACGGAAATAACACCCGACGTATACTCCACTTCAACTTCAAAATTCATCACCACAACCACATCCGTGGGCGGAACGATTTGCGCAAACTGGGGATTAATCTCCGCCCGCTGATAAGCGACCTTCAAATCAATCAGCGGCTTCCAGCATTTTTCCAAATCCTCCAGCGCACTCAGAACTATCTTTTTGATCAAATTATTTTCTATGGCCGTAAACTCCCGGCCTTCAATCTTATAAGACTCCGTTCCCGTACCGCCGAATATTATGTCCACCAGGGTAAATATTACTTTTGATTCGATAATAAAGATAGCTGTGCCCCTCATGGGATCCATGCGGAACAAATGCAGGCTGGTCGGGACGGGCAATGTTTTTAAAAATTCGCCAAATTTGATCATGTCAGCAGAAACCGCGGTAACGGAAATCACTTTACGCAGAATTGAGGACAGAGTCTGGCGAAAAGTTCGCGCGAACTTTTCATTGGTCATTTCCAGAGTAGGCATCCGGCCGCGGATAATTCGGTCCTGGCTGGTCAGGTCGTAGGTAATTATGTCGCCGGGCTCATGATATTCCTCGGCCTCGGTTTCTATTTCACCGCCGGATATACCACGTAACAGGGCATCAACTTCTTCTTGAGAAAG
>DAOQVG010000130.1:0-5888 GCA_035341435.1 Smithellaceae bacterium | reverse complement strand
GAAGGTATACCGGCTGCCGAAAAAAGCAAACAAATGCAATTAAGCAATCATGTTATTATCTGCGGATTGGGGCTCAACGGGAAAAACCTGATTAAAGTTCTGAAAAATACCGGCATAAATTACGTGATCATTGATTTGAATTTCAAAAACATCAAAGAGGCCAAAGCAAAAGGCGAGAAGAACATCATCTGGGGAGACGCTTCCAATGCTGAAATTCTGAAGCATGCCGGCATTGACTCCGCCCGGGTCCTGGTTATCGCCATTTCCGACCGTTTTTTAACCAAGCGCTGCCTGGATATCGCCAAAAGCATCAAGCCTGATCTGCACGTGATTGTGCGGACAAAATATGTCGCCGACATTGACGAGTTGGTGAAACTGGGCGCGGACAATATTATTCCGGAGGAATATGAGACATCGATCCAGATCCTGAGCAGGGTGTTGAGAATGTATCACGTTCCCAACAGTATAATTCTGGCGCAGGGCAACATCATTCGTAATAAGTCTTACGGAGTTTTCCGCGAAGTCAGGTTTACCGAAGAAGCTTTCGAGCAGATCAATCAAATTCTGGCGCAGGGAACAATTGAAACTTTCTATGTGGCTTCCGGAAGTACGATTATCGGTCAAAGCATTAAAGACCTGGATCTTCGAGCCCGGACGGATGCAACCATTCTGAATATTATCAGAGACAACAAAACAATCACCAATCCCTCCAGCGACTTTGTCTTCCAGGCGGCGGACCAGCTTATTATTTTCGGCAGTCACAGCGCCCTGGATATGGCCCTGGCCATGCTGGGCGGCGGGGGAGCTGAATAAAATATATCGATGAATTATTCCATTTTCAAATCAATGATGCTACCGCGGCGGCTAGGAGGAGACGACGAGGCGTATTATACATACGTCGAGGAAGCCGACGACAACGCCAACAAAGGTAGCGCTTGATTTGGAATTGGAATTAGAGCATCAGCTTGTTGAGCCGTTTAATCAGCGACTGCGCGGGGGCAAAATCACTTTGAATGTTCAGTGCTTTGTCGCAGTCGGACAGACACTGGCTGTAGAGTTTCATTTCGTAAAACGTTTGGGCGCGCCCCCAGAAACCGTCAATCTGGCTGGGATTAAGGGAAATGGAGCGGTCGTAGTCATCCAGCGACCTCTCGTAGCGTTTTATTACCCGGAACGTCAGGGCGCGGTTGTTGTAGCAGCGGATATTTTCCCGGTCGTACTTGATGGATTTGGAAAAATCGCGGATTGCCCGGAGATAATCGGAAAGGCCAAAATAGGCCATGCCGCGATGATTGTAAATAATGGATCGGAGCGAATCCTTCATTTTCAGACGCAGGATGGACGTGTAAATTTCGATGGCTTTTTCCAGGAACCCTCCGCTGTGGGCCTCCAGGGCCGCCAGCAGGGCTTTATCCAGATTTACCTCTCCCTTGACTATCTTGAATTCACTGTGAAATGCAGGCTGTTTATCATTTAATAACTGCAGGTCTTCCAGGTTTTTGTCAATTTGCGGCGTGAAGGCGAGCTTGGCCTCCAGGCTTTGACGCCGCCGGCGGTCGTGTTCCCGGATTTCCTTCTGGTAATCGCGGATTTCCTGAAAAATCAGGTCGGAAAGCGCCAGTGTAGCGTTGAGCGCGGCGAGTTTACGCCGCACCGATTTGATCGGCAAAGTGATATCCGATTTGTAAATCAGTTCGTGTTCCACTTCCGCCCAGGCATCCTGCAGAATTGTACGTAATTGCACCTCGCAGATGTCGGATGTGTAAGGCAGCCTGCTTTCCCGGCCCAGAGGATCGATTTTAATGAGGAAATGAACGGAGTCGTAACCAAACTCTCCAATGGAGAGTCTTGATCCCTTTCTTTCCAGTTCGACAACTTTGAAAACAGTTTTTATCAGATTTTCGATAACTTCCAAATCTTCCAGAAAAGGACAGATGATCCTTAAACCGAGTAGATCCGTAATAACCGGCGTCTCGTCTTTCTGGCGACGGCGTAAAAGTTTTACCAGCTTATCAAAATAAGTGTCAAAACGTTTGACGCGGTATTTGATAGTCGGGAGGCTGCCATGATCTTTCAGAACATTGCGCACCTGCCGATGAATCGACTGCAAAATATCGTCATACGCAGGATAAAGCTCTTCGTAAAGAGTTTTCAGTTTGCTGCGTTCCAGATTTTCGGGTAACATGAAAGTGAATTGATTATGCATAAATTTATTTAGTGCGGGGTAGTTTTACATCCGTCGGAAGCAATGTCAAGAAAAATGCGGTTTGTTCCAAAAAACTTAATTATCAAATAATTACAAAGTAAAAAGGAGTAAAAGTGTCCACTCATCGGCACTCCGGTTACCCCGAAATGGCCTGGGGGAAGAGACTGGTCATCTCCATGGTGCTGAACCTGATCATTCCTGCCGTGCAGATTGCCGGCGGAATTATTGCCGGTTCCATGGCTTTAATCAGCGACGCGTTGCACAATTTAACCGACTTCGTTTCTCTGGCGATCAATTACGGGGCGCTGGTGATGGGATTGCGCGGCCCGACGCATAAACAGACTTTCGGCTACAAACGAGTGGAAATATTCGGCACGGTGATCAGCGTGGCCCTGCTTTACGGCGCTGGTTTTTACATTGCGCTGGAGGCATGGCTCAGGTGGCGCACACCGCAGCCGATTGCCGGCGGGTATGTCATCTGGATTGCGCTTGTGGGGTTTGCGGGCAATCTGGTGTGCGCATTGATGCTGCATTCGGGGGCAAAAACTAATTTGAATATGAAAAGCGCCTTTCTGCACATGCTTTCGGATGCGGCAACGTCGCTTATTATAGCTGTTCTGGGCGTGGTGTGGATGTTCAAATCCTGGTACTGGCTGGATCCCCTGTTTTCCTGGATCATAGTCGGCCTGATCCTTTACGGTGGCTGGGGATTGCTCAAAGAGAGTGTTCTCATTCTTATGAATGCCACTCCTCCCGGAATCGATTTGACCGATATTCAACAGACGCTGACGTCGATTGAGGGAATCAACGGCATCCATGACCTCCATGTCTGGAATCCGTCCGCGGAAAGCATTGCTCTGGCGGTGCATATCACCGTCGATGACCAGATGTTAAGTCAGGTAGATAAGCTGGCTCAGCAAGTCCGGGAAATCTTGCTGACAAAATTCAAGATTGATCATCCGATCCTGCAGTTCGAGTGCAATTCCTGCGATGATGCCCATCTTCTGTGCAGTGTAAAAAATCGTCCGTATCATAACAGATGAAAACTACTTCATTTCCCGGATGACCCGGCCGGTGCTTAAAAAAGCAAGCCCCTTATTCCCTGACAGATCTTTCATAATGGATTCAATCAGGGGTTCGTTGACCTGCTCGTCCGCTGTCCATTCAACCAGAAAATTGGCGCCGGTTCCACTCTGATCCGCTTGGGGAATGAGGATAATCATCGTTGCGAGTGGATTGATCTTTTGATCTGATGAAATAAAACTCTTTATAAATTTGCCGTCGGTGTTAAAAAAATCAACTTTTGTGATTTTAATCTGTTTTTTTAAGTCAGTATTGTGAATGGCCAGAAAAGCGCTTAAATCAAACTGTGTGGACAAATAAGGAATATTCGAGTAGACCGGCATGTAGAGCAACTGTCCCCGAAGCTTTCGTCCGCCTGTATCGGGTATTTTGAAAGTTTCGGAATCGAAGGACACAGATGGTGAACTGTTTTCTGTTCTTGATTCCTGATTCTGACAGGATATGGATGACAAAGATATAAAAAGTAACAAAATTAGGAATATGTGCCCATGTTTAGTCATGATGCCCCCGTAAAAAGTTATAAAAGCCGCCATTGATGGAAGGCTCTCCCTTTATCTGAACCGGAAAATTTATAAAAGAAGCACGCCTTATTGTCAATAAATCAAGGCAAAATTATTAACGGCGTACGGCCTTCATAGACAAGTTCGTTGATCAGGAATTTCCTGAGCACCTGATCAAGAAGCATTCTGGAGCCTCTTTGAATTACAATAAATTCGTTGTGCCTTTCGAGAATCAGATTTTTCAGGCCGACCAGTGCGACATCCCCCTGATAGAGCTCATAAGAAACATCCCGCTTATCCGCATATAATTCAGTTAATTCCTTCAAATACTTTTCGGCGGAGTCCTGTTCGTCGCTGCGTGCTATGAAAGAGAAGAAAACAATCCTTTTTATTCCTTCGCCCGTGAAATTCAAGAACTTATTGAACTCGAAGATATTCAGGGGGTAGTTTTTTACCACGGCTACATGAACGCATTCCGGGGAGAGGCAGACGGCATTCTGCGGTACGGCCACAATCAGGTTGTCTATGCCATCGATTATCTTTACAGTCTGACTCCCGATAAATATTTTCTTTAGCAACCCTGTTCCTTTTATACCTAAAAACACCAGATTGTTGTAATCCTCCTGGAGCAGTTGGCGCAGCAGAACTATTAAAGGCTTTTCGGAAACAAGAGGTTTGGCGGATGTTCCTTCCGGCAGAACGGCCTCCGCGCATTTTTTCAACTTTTCCAGCGCATCCAGATTGGCCAGGGAAGTCAGTCGAATCTTGCTTTCCTGAGGAGCCATGACCGGCAGCAATACTTCGGTGCTGTGAATCAAAAGTATTTCCGCATCCGTTCTTTTGCTCCAGTCAAAGGCAAAACGAAGGAGAAACTCAGAATATATCGAGAAGTCAATCAGGACAATAAATCTCTTTTTCATGATCACCCCCGTTCTTTTTGTTATGTGCAGCTCTTCATTAGATGATGTGATAATAGTGATTTCTGCTTATTGTTTCTGATATTTACACCACATTCCGCCTGAATAGTCAACGCTGTAATTATTCGCGAAATTTTATTTTTGCGCTGCAGGACGCCGGTCGTCCGCTTCTTGTGAAGCCGGTCTTTGCCGCACCTTAGTTTCCGGGGGATGTGATTTATTCGTGGACAAAGCCCGCTTGCCGCCGGGCGCTTTGGAAGGGAAGGGGTTGTGCCGTCCTGATTCATACGCTGATTGCATTACGGATAAGCGACTCATATTCAATACCTTTCCGGGGTCTGCCCCCTGCATTGTTATATTTGCCGTTCTTGAATTTTCGCTCCGCTCAATAATTCAAAATTGCGAAACGACGCATATTCCCGCTCATCAAACGGATAATCCCAGGTGCCGTTGCGATGGATCATCTTTCCGCCGAAACCGGTTTTGAAGCGATACATTCCGTAAAAGGGGTGACCCGGATCCGGAAGAGGGGAGACGGCGCCCATATCATAGGTCAGACAACCCTTTGGACGTAAAAGCCGGACAGCTTCCCAGTGCAAAGCATATGGCCCCATCAGATTGCGCCGTTCACTGGCCGAAGCGCCGTAAAGATAGACAGCCTGCCGCCCGGAGACGGCGATTATTGCCCCGGCGAGAATTTCCTGATCCTTTGCGGCGAGGAGAAAGAGGATTTCGGATGAGCCGGGGTGGAGGGCAAGCGTCGAGAAAAGTGCGGAAAAATGGTGGTAAGAACCGGGAATGAATCCGTTGCGTTTAGCTGTCTGCAGGTGCAGTTGATAAAATACCGGCAGCATTTCCTGCGGTGCGGTAAATACGCGGACATCCTTGCGCCGGGCCAGGCGGATATTGTATCGTGTCTTCGGCTTCATGGCCGCCAAAATTTCCTCTTCAGTGCGGTTGAGGTCGATTATCAACGTATCGGCGACAGTCAGATCGAGAGACGCTTTTCGCAGATTCCAGGTGCGGGTGCCTATATTCATACGCAGTTCACGCAATCGCGCCGCGGGATGACCCGGCCAGGTTTGTCCGTCCTCGGCATCGGCGGCATACTGTGATTCCCAGGGAAGATCATAACGAATGAAAGCGAGAGGTGAATCCACGTGTTCACTGATCACCTGCGAC
>DAOQVG010000129.1:0-5905 GCA_035341435.1 Smithellaceae bacterium | reverse complement strand
CGCAAACGGCGCAGCATTCATCAATGATCTTCGTTTTTTCCTTACGGGTGGCGTCCTTGTATCGCTTAAACAAAACTTCAAAATATTCTTCCTTGGCTTGAGGACTCATATGTTAAACCTCCGTTTCCGAATCTCTTCCCGGTAACATCAGTTTATGAGTCAACGTACCTTTTTTATCCACCCTTTCGGTAACATTTTATTTGAGGCAATTCGCTTGACAAATTTCTATTTGCTTAAATATTAATCAAGCGTATACTAACGTTAATTTAAGTTTGAAAGCACAATAATTCCTGAAAATACTTATCTTATACTATTCGCTCGTCTGATTTATTTTAGAAAATGATTAGATAAAGTGAGTGTAGTCGTTAAAGCATCATTCAAAACAGCTGCAAAACCATTGATTCAATATTGTTTGTTCAATCGTTGCAAAAGAATTTAAACTGATAAAAATTGAATGGAAGACCACGAGTATGGTCAAGCCTGATAAAAATATTATAGGATCTCAGCAAACCAGGATACGCTATAATCGTATTGCGTCGATTTACAATCTTCTCCAAGCCGTTCCGACATCATTTATTGATAATTGGAGAAAAAAATTACTTAAGAAGGCAAAGGGAAAGATATTGGAGGTCGGTGTTGGAACAGGAAAAAATTTTGATTTTTATCCAGCCGGGGCGGATGTTACGGCAATCGATTTTGCAGAGAAAATGATTGTCCTGGCTAAGAAGAATGCAGAGAAAAAAGGATTAACCTTCAAGATTGAGGAGGGGGATGTTGAAAACCTTGCCTATCCTGATAATTTCTTTGATACGGTTGTCGCGACATTTGTGTTTTGTTCCGTACCAAACCCATTACAGGGACTCAAAGAATTGCGAAGGGTAGTCAAACCGGATGGACGAGCTCTACTGTTGGAGCATGTACGGATCGACAATCTGATTATGGGGTGGATTATGGACCGTCTGAATCCCCTCATCGTTCGCATCACAGGGGCTAACATCAACCGGCAAACCGTAGAAAACATAAAGGCGGTGGGTTTTCTGATTGAAGAAATAGAACATCTGGGATTCATGAAGATGGTTAAGATGGTGATTGCCAAACCGAACAAGGATAATCCAGGCGCGGGAGGTCTGGCATGATCGAGTATGGTTTTTCGCAAGTCTTTGAAGCTATTAAATAGGGGGTGTGTATGTATAAAATTCAGTTACCGTTCCTTGTGTTCTTTTTAACATCCCTGGCAGCTTGCTCCGACGATTATTTCTTCGGTCCCAGGGGTGGCGGTGGATGGGGACATATGATGTATTACGGTTATGGAGGAGGTTTTATGTGGCTGCTGCTTATTGTTATTATCGGCGTGCTGATCTACCTGGTGATTCAGAACACTAAATCAAAGGGGAAAATGGGAAACTTGGAAGAAACTCCTATCGACATTCTAAAAAAACGTTATGCCAGGGGAGAAATTACAAAAGATGAGTTCGATAAGATTAAAAATGATCTTTAAGATTAAATACTATTTAAAAGGAGGATGACATGAAAAAGTATATGACGATGATCGGTGTAGTTTTTATTGCAATAGTTTTGGCAATACCGGCAATGCCTCAACCTCGTTACGGTTACGGGCCGGACTATGGTGACGAATATGGTGGCTTCCGAATGGGCCGTGGAATGGGGCCAGGATATGGAATGGGCTATGGGGGGATGATGGGAGGCTATGGCGAATGGAATTATGTACCTCAAAAACTACCTATTCCTAAAAATCAGGAATGGATTAAAAAACTCCGGGAAATCCTTGCGCTGGAAAGGCTTTCTTTTGACCAGTACGTAGCGGATGCAGACAAATATAATACTTATATGCCTTATAGAATGGTAATCCCCCAGGAGCAAGACCACGTAGCAACGATTGAGCAAATGTTTAAGGCATATGGTTTATCTTCAAAGGATATCAAGCCATTGACTGTAAGGGAAACAAAGTCGCTTGAGGATGCCTATGGATTATGCATCAAAATGGAACGTGACCTCATCCCTCGTTACGAATGGCTTATCAACAACTCTGAAGATCGTGATTCGGCAGCAATTCTCAATAACATCCTGCTTCAGACACGGTATCACCTTGTTATGTTTGAACATGCCTTGCAAGTTGGCGGAGGCAGGATGGGCAGAGGCGGATGGTTTGGTCATGGTCCCGGAATGATGCGGGGATGGTAGGAGATCATAATCAAAATATAAGTTATCAAATATCTTCGAGTTTATAAATATTTTAAAGAATATAAGAAACAAAACTACGGGCAGGATTGGAAATATTCCTGCCCTTTTTTTTGATTAATAGTTGCAAATAGATTCTTATAATTATGGTTCATCCGACGCAGGCGCAATTTTAATTCAAATGCAAGATGAAATTAATATTTACAGACTTAATTTTCAACTGCATGTTTTCCGCAGCCTTCAAAATATATGGTTGCTTATAAAATCGTAAGCTGTTTTCTTTCTAAAGTTTCTTTATCAGCTTGCTCGCAGGCCCCAGCGCCTGGACCCTGGCCGTTACTCCCTTGATGACCTGGGCAAAACGATCACCTTCGGAGGCGGAAACCCAGGTAAACATGGTTCTGTCGCTTTCAATACCGATGTAATTCAGGAAACTCTTTAACGCCGCAAACTTGCGGCGCGCTACTAAATTCCCGGATATGTAGTGGCATTCACCCGGATGACAACCGGAAACCAGAACGCCGTCGGCTCCTTCCTGCAGGGCCTTGACTATATAAAAAGGATTTATTCTTCCCGTACAGGGAACACGGATGATTCTGATATTGGGCGGATACTGAATTCTGCTGATGCCAGCCAGATCGGCTCCGGCGTATGTACACCAGTTGCAGACGATGGCGGCGATTTTCGGCACCCATTCTTTATTTGCTAAATTTTCAGCCATATATTTTCCTTCCATCGGACAGTAATTATCATGCTTCGGTTCGTGTATATGATCACAAAGAATAAGTCAAATAACTAAATGGAATATAATCGGATGTGTTATTCCATTTTCACCGGATGCGCTTTAATTATTATTAAAATAACGGCGCCGGGAATATGCCCCTCTTTGTACTCAGCAAAATTCCGCATAACAACCGGAACATTATTATTCCTCTTTTCACCTTTAAGCTTCCTTCATCGCAGAAAGCGCTGCCCCGATTGCTCCCACAATTTGAGGGTCGGGCGGAACAAAAACGGGTCTGGCCATCTCCTTTTCGAGAAGCACCTTGACGCACTCATTAAGCGCCACACCACCAGCGAAAAAGACCATTCCCGGAGGCGCAACCTTTTTCAGAAGCCCCACCGAACGGCTGACGATAGCCTTATGAATGCCCAGCGCCACCTCCTCGCGCAATGCACCCTGTGAAGTCAGCGATATCACCTCGGATTCGGCAAAGACGGTGCACATACTGTTGATCTTGACGGCTTTTCCTGCACTAAGAGCCGCTCGCCAGAATTCTTCCAGCGTAAACCCAAGAGCGGTCGCCATGACCTCCAGGAAGCGGCCTGTCCCCGCGGCGCACTTATCGTTCATTTCAAATTTTTTCATTAAACCGTCGTCGTCCAGCGCAATGGCCTTCGTGTCCTGTCCGCCAATGTCCAGAATGGACGAGCAATTCCTGGAAAAAAAACGGGAACCAAGAGCGAAGGCCGTTATCTCGCTGATGACCGGACAGCCAAGATGACCTTTGAGCAAGTGACGGCCGTATCCGGTGGCGGTGATTACATCGAATTCGGCGCCATTCATCAGTTCCTGCGCTGTTTCCAATGGGCTATGCGACGTCATCGACTTACGGGAAAAGACAAGCTCGCCGTCTGCAAGTACAACAAGCTTGATCGTCCGCGATCCTATATCAATACCTGCATATTTCATTTTTTCTTTAAACGCTCGACAAATGCTTCTATTCGAGTTTTAAGCTGCCCGGCGTCTTCCTGACTGTAGTCGGTTTCCAGACGCAGAACCGGCATGCCCGATTTTTCCAATTCTTTTTCCACTGGAGAGCTTTCCATGATGTAGGGCTGGCAAAATTGCAGACTGTAATGAATGACTCCCTGCGCCTTGAGTTTCTCCGTTATTTCTTTCACGTACTCCACACGCGACGGGTTTGGAGTAAATATCGCACAGTCGATATTGAAATATCGTTCCGTAATGGAATCGATAATCTCTTCCACTGTACTTCCTTTTGATTCCGTCAGCCAGCGCGTGCCGCGCTCACCCACGCAGGATTCCTCACCCACAATAACTGCAAATTATTTCATTCCTTCCGGGCGGTTTTTTTGCGACAGAAAAATGTCCGTATAAGCTCCACCCAAAACGGAAAGAAGCGCGTCATGACTTTCCAGATCAAGCCCCAGTTCCGACCACATTTTTGTATAATCTGACATGATAATTCTCCCCTGGTTGCGTTAATAATATTTGCCTGCTTCCGCAGTGCATTGAATGGTTTAACCAACTATTGTTTTTCGCGTCTGCAGTCATTAGGCGGACAACTAAGTAGCATATCCAAATGCGATTTAGCCAATGAATAAAAGAAATGATCGTAAGGGAAGTATAACTATTATTTATTAAGGGAATTCTTTTAATAAATACATTTATGCTGATTTTCATTTAGCAGAATACAAGGATAAATGATAAATAAAAAGAGTAGTTTCATTTCACCGTCAAACGGGTTTTATTTTACCATCTTCCAATGCCATGACTGTGTCGGCCAGGCGGGCTATCTGTTCCATGTGGTGCGAAACAAGAAATACTGTGCATCGTTTTTTTAAAAGAAGAATCAATTCTTCAATGATGGCTGCGGCGCGAGCGTCGAGCGAAGATGTTGGTTCATCCAACAGCATCAATTCCGGACCGATGATCAGCGCGCGGGCAATGCAGAGCCTCTGCTGCTGTCCTCCGGAAAGACTGCGGGCGTCGTGGGAAAGACGATCTTTTACCTCATTCCATAAAAATGCATCTCTGAGCGCCGCTTCTACCTTTTCTTCAATTTGGGCCTGGTTTTTGATGCCGGCGAGTTTCAGCGGGAAGGCCATATTCTTGTAAATGCTCATAGGCAGAGGATTGGACTTTTGAAAAACCATACCCACGGAGCGTCGTAAATCAGGCAGCGAAACATCTCGGGCATAAATGTCCGTCATCCTGTTTTTCAAAAGAATATGCACATGTCCTTCCAGTCGCGCCTGTGGAATATTCTCCCATAGACGGTTCATAATCATGAGAAAGGTCGATTTTCCCTGGCCTGACGGGCCAACAACGGCTGTTATTTTGTTTGCCATCATTTTGGTGGAAACGTCGTGGAATATCCGGTGCTCACCATAGAAAAATGAGAGGTTTTCAATCTCTATTTTTATTTTATCTTCCTCAACCATTGCAAATCCTATATCCTGAAGAGCATTCTTTCCACCAGGCGGTTTTTAATGAAAAAAGCGGCGACAAACAAGACGGCGCAGATACCCACCAGGATGATCGCCGCTGCGTATCCCATCTGCAGTTCCTGCATATCGGTGTATTGCGATGAAATGTAATAAATAAAAAAAGGCAGAGCCTCGTATTTCGCCAGCAGAGACTGCGGCAAGCCCGCCATGGCGACAACACCGGTAAGCATGATGACCGCTGTATCCTCCGCGCAGCGTCCGATGGACAGAATGACCCCGCTGACGATTCCCGATAGTGCTCTTGGGATCAGCACGTAAAAAATATTTTGCAGTCGCCCAGCGCCCAGTGCAAGCGCCGTCAGACGATCTTCCGACGGGATCTGTTCCAGGGCGATTTGTGTTGTCCGGATGAGATAGGGCAGTACCAGAAACGAAAGCGATGCAGCCGAAATCAGCAGACACGGGTAGATGTTTTGAGAAATGTATTTATGCAGGAAAATCGACAGAGAAA
>DAOQVG010000128.1:0-5911 GCA_035341435.1 Smithellaceae bacterium | reverse complement strand
GATTTATTCGACGAAACCGGGATTTGCTCTATCTTTTTCCCGAAAACCTCCCGCAAGCACTGCACTTCCGTGCGGTCGCCCTTGGGCGTGGACGTCCCGTGCGCATTGATGTATTGAATATCTCCCGGCTGCAGGCCGGCGTCATCGATTGCTTCGTGCATGGTGCGGACAATAGTCTCTGGATTGGGGCTTGTATAATGAAAGGCGTCTGAATTCCAGCCGACGCCGAGGACTTCCGCTATGGGCGTAAGCCCGTAGGCGGCAATTGCTTCATCGGCCGCCAGAACGACGGCCGCCGCTCCCTCCGCAAGGACAAAGCCCCGGCGATCAACGCTGAAAGGACGGGAAGCCAGCGACGGATTGCCATAGGCGCGGTCGCGGGCGTTAATTTTGATCGTTGCATTCATATTGGCAAAACCGTGAATAAGCTCCGGCAGGATCGGGGCGTCGGCGCCGCCGGCCAGAACAAAATCACAATCGCCGTCGCGGATCATTTTTGCTCCGATCCCGATCGCATAATTTCCTGAAGCGCAGGCTCCCTGCGGTGAAAAGACCGGTCCGGTAAATTTCAGCAGCATCCCCGCTTTGCCGGCAGGCACGTTGGCGCATAAATTGGGCAGCAGATAGGGGCTGACGCGCAGCGGGCCGCGGTGCTCCAGATCATGCACGGCGATGCGAAAGGCGTCGGTGCCGTTCAGGGCGGAGCCGATAAGGCAGGCCGTTCGCGGGGCAATTTGATTGTCGATAACAATCCCCGATCTCTCCAGCGCTTCTTTGCAGACCGCCATTGTCAGAATTACGAATGAGGCATTCCAGTTATAAACTTCCTTGGCATCGGTAAAATCGAGCTCCAGCGGGTGCCAGTCCGGTATTTCGCCCACGACATCACTGGCTGAATTCACCTGACAGCGCGTAACCTTGCGAAAACCGGCCTCACCGCGAACGGCGCGTTCCCAGGTCAAGTCGAATGTCCTGCCCAGCGGAGTTGCCGCTCCATAACCTATGACATATACCTTTCTGTTTTTCGGCGCTTTCATATTAATGGACTGTCCTATATCAGCCGGCGAAAGATCACGCAAGAATTACATCCGCCGAAGCCGAACGCATTTTTAAGAACAAACTCCTGGTTGCATTTTCTGGCTCCTTCCGCCACGCAGTCAATTTCGATGGCCGGATCAGCAGTATAATTGAGGGTGGGAAGCAGGATTTCTTTGCTCATCGACTCCATGGTGAATATTGATTCTATGGCGCTTGACGCCCCCATGGCGTGCCCCAGCTGCGATTTATTGGCTGTCACCGGCGGAATACTTTTGCCGAAAATATTATGCAGGGCGTCGGCTTCCACTTTATCCCCCACTTTTGTTGATGTTGCATGGGCGTTGACGGCGTCGATATCCTCCGGCTCCAAGCCCGCATTACTGATGGTTTCCTCGATGCATCGCTGCACAGTAGCCGGATTGGGAGCAACGAAATGGCTGGCGTCGGAAGTCATTGACCAGCCGGCTAATTCAAAAACCGGCCGAAGCCCGTGCGCCTGAGCAAATTCCGCGGAAGCCAGAATGATGCAGCCAGCTCCTTCGGAAACGACAAAACCTCTTCTGTTGATGGAAAACGGCCGGCTGATTTTTTCCGGCAGTTCGGCGAGCTGGCCTTCCTTCGGCCGGTAAGCACCGTTCATTGTAGCGAAGCCGGCCACAATCGGCTCGACCAGTGGAAAATCGACGGCGCCGCCTATTACGACATCCGCCATCCCCCTTTGCAATAACATTTCGCCGATAATCAATGATGTTACACCGGTGGCGCAGGCGGTAATGGTGGAACAGATCGGTCCCGTCGCCCCGGTAAGAATAGAAACCTTGCCGCCCACCATGTTCACGCAGGAATTCGGATTGGTAAAAGGATGCGGCAACTTGCCTTTTTCCTGCAGCAGCCTGTCGGCATTCAGCACGGCATCCAGACCGCCGACGGCAGTGCTGAATGTCACCGCCACACGCGGCGCCAGCTCGGGTGTTATTTCTATCGCGCTTTTAGCAAGTGCACGATGGACAACCAGCAGAGCATATTTAAAAATCGGCGAGGTCCAATGCGCCATTTCCCGGGGCTGTAAAAAGGGATAAGGGCTTACATCAATCGGGGCTACTTCTCCGGCGACGCGCACGGGAAAGTCGGCATCCAGGGGAAATCTGGTCAGCCCGGCAATGCCGCTTTCGCCCTGCACCGCCCGCCGCCATTGGGTTTCCAGATCAGTCCCCAGAGAGGAAACCGCATCGTATCCTATAATCACAGATTTTTTTACAGTCATTTAATTATTACCAGGGAATAAGGCGGTACAGTTTGGCGAACATCTCATAGACTTCGATCCAGTTTTGCAAATCTCCGGTTGTTTTGATGTGCCCGCGTTTATTCACCATAATCCAACTCATGTGTGCTGCGCCGTCTTTGCAGGTGGAGCAGTCGCGTGTCGCCGAGGTGCAGCAGCGATGGACGGTCTTTAAATCAGACGCCCAACGGTAAAAATGGATCAACCGGCGGGGACGCGGGTTTCTATTGTCCAGCGATTCGGTTACGGAAGGACATTCCATCCATCCAAAATTACGCCCGAGCATCCTTCCCGTAGTGATTACTTCGTGGTAATATTTGCTCGAAATTACCGTCCGCGGATATTTATCCAGCGCATCGTCCATTTCCCCGCGCACAGCGGCCAGTTCATTTTCCTGCCAGGAAAAACCGTCGACGCCTTCATCGTTCGACAGGAGCTGCAAATGCACTTTCAATCCGACATCCGCAATTTTTTTGATGACTTTTTCTATTTTCCCTAATTGTTTGGGGGTAATTGTATAGAGATAATATGTGTAGGGGTCGCCGGCATAATTGGCGCTGGAAATGGCGAAGGTATCGCGGCCGCGGAGAATCTTTTCATCCTCGCCGCCTCCCCATAAAGAAATTCCCACCATCATATCGGGAAACCGGCGGCGGTCAATTTTGATCAGTCCATTGGTGGCGCAGTAAGTGGGCAGACGTTGATAAAAAGCCTCCACCCGATCCATGCAAAGCGTCGGCTCGCCGCCGATTAAAATGGCCAGGTTGACTCCCCTTGCTTTCTCTGCATCAATAAAATTTTCCCATTTCTTGATATCCATCTCTTCTTGTGCCGCCTCGTGTTCGCCGGAAGAAAAGAAAAAACATCCCTTGCAGCGGAGATTGCACCTGTTGGTGACATCATAGATAGAGCTGCGAATATTGAGACTGGCGATGCGCTTGTAACGTTCGTACCATTCATCATCCAGCAATGAGCTTACAGTGATCATTAATGCTACCCTGACTATTATTCAAACTTTTTACTTCCGGGGGACTTACCTGTTCCTCGCAGAGATTTTTCCCCTTCTCATAACCCATGACCCAAACGGCCAGATAAGTATCCACATAATCCAGCCAGGATTTAAAAACCGGCAGGCTGTTTACATGACGATAAAGCCGGGCGGTAACGACAGCCGAACCGGCCGCGTAATGCCGGCAATCGGCGCAGTCGGTATCGGGAACGCAACAGGCGGCGGATCTATCCCAGCTCAAGTCCGTCCGGTACTGGCGGAACGACCTTCCCAGGCCGATGTCACTTGACGGATTTCGGCGGGGATAGGAACAGGTGTAAAGATCATGCAAGCCGAACTGGTGCGTATGCGCCACGGCGTTATAAACGGAGAAAAGAACATTTTGCGGATACTGCTTCAGGAGATCGATCATTGCCTGCCTTGTGCGCCCCAGTGATTCACCCGTGTGGCGCAGCGATCCATTGTAGTCAACCGGAGAGGAAAAAACATTAAATGTCAATTTGCAGTTTGCCGCGGCCAGAATCCCGGCCACTTCATGGACTTCAGCAATATTTTCCCGCGTAAAGGTGTAGACAAAAACCGCCCGCGCATCGTCCTGATAATTCTCGATTTGCTTTTGCAGCAGATTTTTGGCTTTTCTGACGCGCCGGCTGGTCTCATCGTTGCCCCAAACGGAAATATGAATTTTATAGCCGATAGACTCCGGTATTTTTTTGAAACCGTTGGTGGCGATGCAGCCCAAAGGCATTTTACGATGGCAGACTTCCAACAGTTCCGGCACGAGTGAAGGTTCGGCGCCGGCCAAAACGACGTAAGTAATACCGCGCGCGGCCTCTGCCTGCATCAGATCAATCCATGCCTCCGACCGGCCGTTCTCTGCGGCAAACTGTTTTTCTCCTTCATAATAATAACAGCCGTCACAGCGCAGATTGCAACGGTTACTCATATCGTAAGTGGATTCCCGCACAAAAAAATATTTGCGGACTTTTTCCCAGCGTTCTTTTACTTCCGGATGGGCAATGAGATCAGAAAATTTTGGCTTGAGCGGTTTTACGGCTGCTTCGTTTTTAATGGTCATAGGTGATTACCATTGATTAACTCTCTTTGGAAAGCTTTCTCTCCACATATTCAGCGATCAGCCGGACTGTCTTCATTTTCGGGTAGTCATCCTCGTCGATGACTATTTTATATTCATCCTGCAAAACAAGAGCGATGGTGGCCAAATCCATGCTGTCAATACCCAGCTCATCGATCAAGTCCATGTCGGGGCTGAAGGTATCAATGGTTACATCTTCCAGCTTAAGCTCATCAATGATTACTTCGATGACATGCCTTATAATGCTTTCAATATCATAACTATCAGGCATGACTTCCTCCTTTGGAATTATTTATCCTTACTCTTAGCAACAATCAAGCCAGTGCAAACAACAGTTTCCCGGGCGCTAACTTTGAAAGAATATAATGTTTCTTCCGCCGACGGATTTTCGGTTACAATTATCGAAAGATTTTCTCCGGGCCGCACCAGTTTGGCGAATCGAACTTTTTTTAACGATTCCAAGCTGATTTTTTCCTTTCTATTTCCGGCCTCCCGGACAATCGCCTGCCAAACCAGATGAATTAGAGCGATCCCCGGCAGAATCGGATCTCCAGGAAAATGGCCGGAAAACCAGATAGAATCAGCCGGTACAAAAGCCTGAGCCTCCATCCGGTTTTGTTCTTTGGAGTACGCTTCTTCCTGGGGTAGCTGCCACTGATCTTCCATGAACCATCCTTGACGGCCTGAAATTAACAACGTTGCCTCATATCACTGATTGTTTTTTCAATCAAAAATTTTTTTACATGAACAGCAAATACAGATTCCTGTACCGGGAAAGTTTAATTTCTTTCAATCATTATCGTTTTGCCGATTAAACTGGAAAGCGGCACCACCGTCAGTCCTTTTGCCTGGAGCCCTGAAAGCAAATTTTCTATTTCTTCTGAAAGCATTTCCCGCTCCTGTAGACGATGCGGCGGCACATCATGCAGCAAAATGATGTCATCCGCCTTAACTTTCTTGAGAATTTACGGCTCAAATGCTTTACCCGACGGTTGCCCCTGTCTACCGCACGACAACTAAAGATTATGCAATCCATGTTCAGTTTCTTCAGCAGCGACGCCAGTCCGGGATTAACTATGCCGACCGGCGGACGGAAAGCAAAGGTCTGCACGCCCAATTTTTTCAACAATTCCTGCGTAGTTAAAATTTCCTGATAAATCACACGGGAACTTTTAAGCATCAAAAAAGGATCATGATGAAAAGAATGATTACCGACGGTGTGGCCCCGGTTGATTATTTCCTTAATGATTTCCGGATATTGTTCGTTGTATTTTTTCACATCCAGGACAAGTTGTTTGGAAATGGTTTTCGTAAGAATGGTAATCTTTACTTTTTTTCCGGCTTTGGAAAGAAGTGTCAAAACTGCATCATCAACGTAGTTGTCAATCACAATAATAGATTTACGGGCGGTGCGTATCAGATCGGCAACAAATTTGTATGCATCAAAAATCTGACCGTCATAAAAAATGCCCTGTTTAGGTTTGAT
>DAOQVG010000127.1:0-5932 GCA_035341435.1 Smithellaceae bacterium | reverse complement strand
TATATCCGGCATCGCGTCGGCGCGGCGGATGAAAGCCCCGGGGAGACCGGCGCCGCACATTTCCTGGAACATATGATGTTCAAGGGAACGACAACCATCGGCGCCAAAAATTATACTGCAGAGAAAAAGATATTAGCCGCAATCGAGGAAACCGGCAACGCTCTGGATAAAGAAAAGCTGAAAGGAGAAAAGGCACACCCGCAAACAATCAGGCAACTGGCGGCCAGGCTGAACGAACTGCAGAGTCAGGCCAAACAATATTTTATTCCCAATGAACTGGACAGACTTTATACCGAAAACGGCGGTCTGGATATGAACGCTTCCACCGGTCAGGACGTGACGACTTATCACGTCAGCCTGCCCGCCAATAAAATTGAACTGTGGGCGAGAATTGAATCCGATCGCCTGCTGAATCCCGTTTTCCGGGAATTTTACACCGAACGGGATGTTATTATGGAAGAGAGGCGCCAGCGGGTTGAAGCCGATCCTGAAGGCAAATTATACGAAAAATTTCTTTCCGCCGCTTTTAAAGTTCATCCTTACGGAAGGCCCATCCTGGGATGGACTAAGGATATGACGTATTTAAGTCCTGATTCCGTAAGAAAAATATTCGAAAAGTACAAGGCACCGGAAAGCATTGTTATTGCGGTTGTTGGTGATATTGATCCGGCCGCGACTTTAAAATTAATAGAAAAGTATTTCGGCGGCATTTCCCCGCAGAAAGAAAAAAAGGCCGCCATTCCGATCGAACCGCGACAGACGAAAGAAAGAAGAGTATCGGTTAGATTTGATGCCAACCCGATGCTCTTTATCGGCTACCACAAACCGACAGCGCCCGCCTATGATGACTATGTTTTCGATGTGCTGGAAACTATTCTGACCCGGGGCCGCACCAGCCGCCTCTATAACTCATTGGTCACCCGGCAGGGACTCGCCAAAAGTGTGAGCGCCTACAATGGAACGCCGGGGGTAAAATACCCCAATCTGTTTTTAATTTCGGCGGAGCCGCGCCATCCGCACACTAACGCCGAATTGGAAAAAGCTATTTTCGGGGAAATGGAAAAGTTAAAAGAGCAGCCGGTATCCGCAGCCGAGCTGGCCAAAGCCAAAAATCATATTCGAATGCAATACATTAAGAATCTCGATTCCAATTCCGAACTGGCTTCCGCTCTCTCTTATTATGAAACGCTGCTGGGTGATTACAAGTATTTTGCCAACTATTTAAATATGATTGACCGGTTGTCTGCAACCGATATTCAAAACGCGGCCAAGAAATATTTTAACAAAAATAACCGCACCGTTGGCCGATTATCCCAAGCAAAAGATCAGGAATAATCCCTATGAAGATTAAAGCATTGAATTTATACATCAGATTGTTGTTCCCGCTTCTGTTTGCGGTACTGCCGGCTTTAGAAGCCTGCGCCGCCTCGCCTTTACCTGATCCGGCCAAACTGCATTATCCGCCGCTGCAATTTAATTTGACCGCCGCCGAACGAATTGTTCTGAAAAACGGGATAGTTCTTTATTTTCTGGAAGATCGGGAATTGCCGTTGATCGCCGTCAACGCCCTGATTAAAACCGGCTCGATGTATGATCCCGCCGGTAAAGCCGGCGTTGCGGAATTAACTGCTTATGTGCTGAGGACCGGAGGAACGCAGAGACTGGCGAGTTCTGAAATTGACGACCAGTTTGACCTCCTGGCGGCATCTCCCTCCATTACGGCCGCGCCGGATTCCGTGCAGGTAGATTTTTCCTTCCTGAACAAGGACGTTGATCAGGCGCTCGACCTTTTTGCCCAAATATTGAGGATTCCGGCTTTTGAAGAGGCCAAGGTAAATTTGGCCAAGGGACTGAAAAGTGAAGAACTGCGTCGGTTAAAAGATGATCCGCAGGGTCTGGCCTTTCGTGAATTCAACCGGCTCATCTACCGCGACAATCCCCGCGGCAGATTCATTTCCTCAAAATCTCTGAAGAATATCGAACGCAGCGATCTGGTGATATTTCATCAAAAATATTTTCAGCCGCAAAATATAATGTTCGCCGTCACCGGCGATATCTCGCGTGAAGAAGCAATAGATAAACTTCAAAAATATTTCGGCGATTGGCCATCCGCCGGAAAGCCGGTCATGCCGCCGGAGCCCCCCCGCTCCTCACCGGGCGGGCTTTTCTATATCAACAAGGATATCCCTCAGTCCACAATTATCAGCGGCCAGTTCGCCCCGGCTAAAATTGATCCGGATTACCACGCTTTCGCCGTTCTCGACTTTATCATCGGCAGCGGCGGTTTTACTTCCCGGATTTTCAGCGCCGTGCGCAGCAGCGAAGGACTGGCCTACAGCGCCGGCTCATTCTACCGCGCCCGGCCCGACCACGGAGTTTTTGCCGCCTACGCTTTTACCAAGACTGAATCGACTTTTCAGACTCTTTCTTTGATCAACGCCGCGATAAACAATGTCTGTGATAAAACAATCACCGGCGACGAAATGCAGTGGGCTAAAAATTCCATCAACAACGGTTTTATTTTCTCTTTCACTTCACCCCAGCAAATCGCCTGGCAGCAGATGAAATTGGAATATGACGGGTTGCCCGCGGATTTTCTTTCCTCCTATCGCGACAAAATTAATAATGTAAAAATTGAAGATTTAAACGCAATCGCCGTTAAATATCTGAAGAAAAGCAACAACACCCTGATTCTGGGCAATACCGGAAAATTTGGCGAACTCTCAGCCGGCGCCGGCCGGCCGGTTTTGATAACCCCTGAAGAATAATGAGGATATATTATGTTTGAGAAAGACTTGTTTCAACGAATTGCCGGAAGAATTGAATCCTACCGCGACGCCATGATTGATTTGCAGATCGGTCTTACCGCCATTCCCGCCGTGGGTCCAGAAAACGGCGGCGACGGAGAATTACTGAAAGCAAACTATTTAAAAAAACGATTGATCGAACTCGGTTTTACCAACTTTCAGCACTACGATGCCCGCGATGAAAGAGTTTCCTCCACAATCCGGCCCAACTTTTTTACCACTGTTGAAGGCGGAGACAAATCCAGATTCACCTGGATTATAACTCACCTGGATATCGTCCCCCCCGGCGAACTTCGGCTCTGGAGTCGCGATCCCTATACCGCCTATGTAAAAGACGGCTATCTGATCGGCCGCGGAGTGGAAGACAATCAGCAGGATATGGTGGCTTCAATTTTTGCCGCCAAAGCTATTCTCGACGAAGGCGTCATCACCCCCAACTCCATCGGCCTCGGTTTTGTCGCCGACGAAGAGACATCCGGTCATACCGGACTTCACCATGTCATGGACGTCAACGAAAATCTGTTTGGACATGATGATTTGATTATTATTCCCGATTCGGGAAACTCCGCAGGCTCTTTGATCGAGGTTGCGGAAAAGAGCATGCTCTGGATTAAATTTAAAACGACAGGCAAGCAGTGCCACGGCAGCAAACCGCAGCTGGGCAACAACGCCTTTGTCGCCGCCTCTCACCTTGTTACAAAGCTTGCCGAGCTCAAGAAAATATTTCCGAAGCGTGATCCGTTATATGATCCCAGGGCAAGTACTTTCGAACCGACCAAAAAAGAAGCCAACGTCGGCAATGTTAATACCATTCCCGGCGAGGACATTTTTTACATGGATTGCCGGGTGCTTCCTGATTACAACCTGGAAGATGTCATGGCGGAAATAAAGATAATTACCGGTAAGATCGAAAAGAAATTTAAAGTGGAAATTGAATTTTCCCCGGTCTGTTATCTGCAGGCGCCCCCGCCCACTCCTTCCGACGCACCGGTTGTATCAGCCTTGAAGAAAGCCGTCGGCGACGTCTATGGTGTAAAGGCAGCCCCCGGCGGCGTCGGCGCCGGAACACTGGCTTCGTATTTCCGCAGAAAAGGCTATCCGGCGGCCGTCTGGGCTAAAAGCAGCCTGAATGCTCATCAACCGGATGAAAAATGCCCGATCGACAATATCGTGGGCGATGCTAAAGTGTTTGCCCATGTTTTTTTACAGGATTAAATGAATTGCAATGAACCGGCAACGATGATAAAAAATTGCGCTCGAATTTGCATCATTCAATCATTTATTGAAGAATAAATTTGGTGACCCGCGGCAGGAGAAAGCACACAGCAACACCCTGTTTTCTGCCAGGTCATCAAAGTTGAGGCTGTTAACATTTTGAAGCATAATACAAACAAAAGTGCATTTGTAGAGAAACTAACCTTTACAAACCATGATTTGTTGAAAAGTCTCTGCGGAGAACACGATAAGCATCTGAAACTGATCGAAAAGCTGGAACCGGTCAAGGTCAGGGCCTGGGGAGACCATCTTTCCGTCTCCGGAGAAGAAGAAAATGTCAAAAAAGTCAGCACTATGCTTTCGCAGCTTTATGCCATCATGGAAAAGGGCTGGCACATTCATTTCTCCGATATTGACTACGCTCACCGCATTCTTTCCGAGGATATAACCTTCGATCTGGCGAGGATATTTCTCGACACCGTATTTATTTCTTCCAAGAAGAGGATCATTACTCCTAAAAGCATTTCCCAAAGACTCTATATCGATTATATGAGAAATTTTGATATGGTTTTCGCCATCGGCCCGGCCGGCACCGGAAAAACATATCTGGCGATGGCTATGGCGATATCGTCTCTGCTGGAGAAGAAAGTCCAGAGGATTATTCTGGCCCGTCCGGCGGTGGAAGCGGGCGAAAGGCTGGGTTTTCTGCCCGGTGACTTGGCTGAAAAAGTGAATCCTTATTTACGACCGTTGTACGATGCTCTTTACGATATGATCGACCTGGAGCGGGCATCCACCCTGATCGGCAAGGGATTAATTGAAGTTGCCCCGCTGGCCTTCATGCGCGGAAGAACACTCAACGATTCGTTCGTCATCCTGGATGAAGCCCAAAACACTACTTCCGAGCAAATGAAGATGTTCTTAACAAGACTGGGCTTCGGCTCCAAAGCGGTCATCACGGGCGATATTACCCAGGTGGACTTGCCTCAGGATAAAAAATCCGGATTGGTTGAAGCGGAAAACATTTTGCGAAAAGTTGACTGCATCCGCTTCATTCATTTTTCGGAAATTGACGTCGTCCGTCATCCGCTGGTGCAGGACATCATCAAGGCCTACGCCGCCCGGGACAAAATAAGAAGCAAACATACTGAATAATATTATGGATTTTATCGATTCTGGAACAAAAAAAGCCAATGAGTTCCTTAAATATTTTAAGGGAAAGAATTTTCTTTCTCTTCTCTATCCAAGCGATCCCTTATACCAAAGATGGACGATCGCGGTGGTCCTCTGTCTGCTTTTATCCGTTATACTCGCGCCCGATGTTCACTTGTTTGCCCCGAAATATAAAATAGGCATGATCAGTCCGGCAGATATCAAGGCGGACCGTGATTTTCTGGTCGAAGACCTGGAGTCAACAAAACAAAAAAGAAACGAAGCCGCTAGAGATGTGAAATCGGTCTATGATTATGACCGTAATATCGCCGGTAAAATCAAGGACAAACTGGCCAGAACTTTCAATGTGCTGAATGAATTTCGCCCGACCCTCCCTAATGAAGTAACGGACGCCTATAATGAAAACGATATGCAGGAAGAGCAGAAGGCAAAAAAACTTTTGGAACAGATTCTTGGATTCTCTCTGAGTGCCGAGGAATTCCGTCTATTGATCAGCCATAAGAATCCCGTTAAATTACAGCATAAATTAAACCGCCTGGTCTCCACTTTTTATGAAAACAATAATCTAACCAACGCTGTTTTTATGAAAAGCGAAAAAGAAAAAGGCATCGTTCTCAGAAATCTGGAAACACAAGCCGAAGAAGAAATGAAAGACATCAGCCAGATCTTAAATATAAGAGATATCGACGCTCTGCTGGAAAAACGGGTAAACGCCGTCTTTTCCAATGAATACAACG
>DAOQVG010000126.1:0-5936 GCA_035341435.1 Smithellaceae bacterium | reverse complement strand
CTCTTTGGCCGTCGCCAGCTTTTCAGCGATGATCCATTCCCTGAACTTCCTTATGCCGTCGAATTCTTCTTCCCATTTCAGCCGTTCGGCCGATTTGTACCGCTCGTGCGAACCGGAGGTGCTGTGCCCCTGCGGCTGGGTGCATTCTTCCACATGGAAAATGACCGGCACATGCTCGGCGCGGCAGCGGGCAATGCCCTCGTGGTAAACCCGGCACAGACCGGCATAATCCCAGCCTTTCGCCTTGTAGATCAGGTATCCGTTGCCGTTTTTGTCCATTTCAAAACCCCGCAGAATCTCCGAAATGCTCTCCTTTGTCGTCTGGAATTTCTTGGCAACGGAGATGCCCCAGCCGTCGTCCCAGATCGAGATCGCCATCGGTACCTTTAGAACCCCGGCCGCATTGATCGTTTCGAAGAAATGCCCTTCAGAGGTGCTCGCATCGCCGATAGTGCCGAAGGCCACCTCGTTGCCATGATCTGAGAACGCGGCCATATGCTCCAGCCCTTCAGTATGGCGGAAAATTTTGGAAGCCAGCGCCAGCCCGAGGAGCCGCGGCATTTGTCCGGCCGTGGGGGAGATGTCGGCCGAGGAGTTTTTCTGCCGGGCCAGGTCCTTCCAGTCGCCGTTTTCGTCGAGGCTGCGGGTGGCAAAGTGGTTGTTCATGACCCGGCCGGCCGTTTGCGGGTTGTAGGCCACGTCGGTATCGCCGTAGAGCTGCGCGAAGAATTCTTCGGCCGTCATCATGCCCGTAGCCAGCATGAACGTCTGGTCGCGGTAGTAGCCCGAGCGCCAGTCGCCCGCGCGGAACTCCCGGGCCATCGCCAGTTGCGGTATCTCTTTCCCGTCGCCGAAGATGCCGAATTTGGCCTTGCCGCCCAGCACCTCGCGCCGCCCGATCAGGCTCAGTTGCCGGCTCAGGTTGGCCACACGGTAATCGCGCAGCGCCTCTTCCCGGGTGAATTTTACAGGACTCTTTTCAGTAGTGATATCTTGAATATTTTTCTCTTTTCCCATCGGTCAAGACCAGCTAGAATGATGCGTGCAAAGGTAGTGAAAAAGCTGCATTTGATCATAAACCGGAGCCAACCGCCCTTCGCTGATAAACCCCATTCGTGTTAATTCGTCTCATCCGTATCATCCGTGTTCCCATTATAGCACACGAATAAACACGGATACGGCGAATATTCACGGATTACTAAAGATTGCGGGTCAAGAGTTTAGCATGTATAAATATCTTATCTCAATCTATATACTGGTTGAAATTACTCCTTATATTTGGAGTGTTAAACGCGATACAGTTAGCATGCTCGGTTGGGGGGATTGCGGTAATGGGGAGGATTTGGGTGTTAGGCAACAATTGTGCGTCATGCTAATAAACTCTTCGACAGATGAAAGAAACTATACAATTTGATAAAGTTGCGGATATATACGATTTCTATGTCAATGTAAATTTTGATATTCCTTTTTTTATTAAAGAGACCGATGGTTATAAAGGTGAAATTCTGGAATTAATGTGCGGAACCGGACGAGTATCAATTCCGCTGCTTGATTCTGGAAGGCATATGATATGTGTAGATTATTCAAAAGGGATGTTAAATTCATTCGAACGAAAAATCAAAAACAAGAATTACCCTGTCAATTTGGTTCAAATGGATGTGACAAATCTGAAATTGGATAAAAAATTTGGTTTGATTATTTTGCCATTTCATTCAATTAGTGAAATAATATCGACTGATCTACAGATTAAAGCATTGCAATCAATTTCATCACATCTTGAAAAAGATGGTGTTTTTATTTTAACGCTTCAAAATCCTAAAACTCGATTAATATTAGCAGAAGGAATTACAAGGGTAATGGGGAGATTTTCGATTGATGAAAGTAGACATTTGATCATCTCATATATGAATCAATACAACGAATCTGATAAAATAGTTACTGGATTACAATTCTATGAAATTTACGATTCGATGAATATCCTGATTGAGAAAAGGTACTTGGAGATTAATTTTAAACCAGTAGCTGATTCGGAATTAAGGAGTATGATTAAAGCTGCTGGATTGGAGATTGTTGAAATGTATGGAGATTATTCATATGGCCGTTTTGATGAAGAGAAAAGTAATTTTATGATTTATAAAATGACAAAAAATTAAAGCAGGAACGCACAACATACGTTATATCCAATAAGGGTTTCAGGGGTATGCGAAGTAAGAAGTCTGCTTTAATTTTTCGTGTAACCTGATAGCAAATCGCCCGCAATCCCTTACTGGCCATATTGTCAACCGTTGGCCGTAACTTCTTGTATTATGAATGATGAATTCAAAAAAGATTTAGATTTTATCCAAGATATAGTTGATTTGCGTGGCTTTATTATCAATAAGACCATAATCGTTGAGACTGGTATTGACACAATCATTATATATTATTTCTTTAAGGATAATCCAACAAATGCATGGGAATTTCATGATGATGTCATTAAAACTCTTAATAACAATCAAAAAATTAATCTTTTAAAGAAAGTATTATTACACTTTGGCGAGAATATTAAACCAAACACAAAGAAAAGACTATTCGACTTATTAAACAAGATTTTTGATTTGCGTAATAAAGTAGCTCATTATTCGTGGTCAGGAGTTTGGCATGACGGTGTCTATTTAAAGAAAGAAAAGCTCAAGGACGAGATTATCATCGGTGACAATGAGATCAGGAGTTTTATTAAAAATTGTAGAGAAGCAAATGCGCTCCTAAATATAATACTTGTCGTTACTGGTTATCATGATCAAATTATAAAAAGCTACAGCAAATAAATGAACTTTTTGCGGCACAACCCAACCCTGATAAATCGGATCAGATTCTGAAGAAATGTTGCAAAACCTTTCTCCGCGAAGGCGGAAAACACTCCCGAGGAGGAAGATGCATTTCCGGTTTCCCTCCCCAAACCCCTCCCTGTGAAGGCTTTACGCAATGATCGAACATTATAGAAGGGAGGGGCTTTTGTTCTTTTCCATCCTGTTTGCTACAGATGGGGCTCTCCTACGGAGAGGGTTGTAGTTTAAAAGTTTTTTAACTTGCTATCGCTATCTGCCAGCCGGCGAACGGGTGGCGGGAGATCCCTCCTTCGCCGTGATGACGTGATCAAGTCGTCAATCAGGCGGCGCAGCGAACGTCATCCTTCGGCTCCGGCGCAGCCGGAGACTAAGGATCTCTTAGCATGCTGCGCGCCGTTTCTGTTTCATCCGCCAACCGCGTCATCCGGGTTTATCGTCTTTTAAAAACCCTACACTATTGGACGAAATTGGTTTTTCTTTACTCCGGAGGAGTTGCACTTTTGTAACAAAGGCGATGGCACCCGCACAATTTTCCCCTCCCGCGATAATCCGGTTTTTCAAGGCAATATCAGCATGGGAGGGGATCAAGGGGAGGGGAAAGATGCTAACTTTACTTTTCCCCGGTGTAAACCCAATTCACATTTTTTTGATCTTGACGTATTATTATTATATCTTTGTACGTCTTAAAATAATATCATGGAAACCAAATTGACATTACGGCTCAAAAAGAAAGTAATTGACCAGGCAAAAAAATATGCTGATGATCACGATACCAGTTTATCAAAATTGATTGAGAACTATTTATCGGCTATTACCTCTGAATCAAAACCCGTTGAAAAAATCTCACCCCTGGTCCTGTCTATTAGTGGTGTTATTACTATTTCCGAAAATGATGATCCCAAAGGCAATTATCATAAACACCTTCAGGAGAAGTATTTATGAAAAGGAGAGTTTTTGTCGATACAGACATCATTTATGATCTGCTTGGGAAAAGAGATCCGTTTTATCTGGCTTCAGCCCAATTATTTACATGGGCAGACGAAGGAAAGATCCAAATTTATGTTTCTGCCTTGTCTTTAGCAAATCTTCATTATTTGATTTCAAAGCAGAGAACGGAGAACCAGGCAAAGGAAATTCTCAGAAAGTTTAAAGTATTGGTTCATGTTACACCCCTGAATGATAAAATCATTGACCTGGCGTTGAACTCTGAATTCGCTGATTTTGAAGATGCTATTCAGTATTATTCCGCATTGCAGAATGAAATTGAGGTTTTTCTGACCCGGAATTTAAAGGACTATAAGAAAGCTCAGATTACTGTTTTAACGGCTCAGGATTATATAAATTTATGAGGGGTATGCCACTCTTAGCACCACCCACGCCGGAGCAATATAAATACCCGCAATGAAAAGAATCATCATAATTTCTATTCTGACAGCCACACTGCTGGGTTGTTCTAAGGAAAAGAAATCGGACCTGGCCGCCGAAAAAATGCAGGCCTTTGTTTCGGATATCTCCGCCTATGCAAGAAATTATGACCCCGGTTTTATCATCATTCCCCAAAATGGGATCGAGCTTGCTTTTAATAATTTGGAACCTGGCGACGGCATTAATACAAGCTACCTGTCTGCCATCGACGGCTTCGGAGTCGAAGAATTATTCTATAATGGCCCTTACACGCCCGATAATGAACGCATAGCCATGCTTCAACGGCTCAAGGATTACAAAAAAATATTGGTGTCAGAATATATTTCTGACAGTGATAATATCCCTGATGCGCTGAGCCGGAATTATACCGAAGGATTTATCTGCTTTCCGCGTATAAGCAGTAATTATCATTACCATCTGATCCCCGACAGTGTTCCTCATCCGAATGCATTCGATATCACTAACCTGCCTGATGCGCAAAATTATCTGTATCTTATCAGTACCGACAGCTTTGCTTCAAAACAGGTGATGATCGATGAAATCTCGGCAACTGACTTTGATATTGTATTGATTGATCTGTTTTTCAACGAAACGGAATTTACCTCTTCTGAGATCAATCTCCTGAAAAGAAAAGCAAATGGCGCACAACGGCTCGTTATTTCTTATGTAAATATCGGCTCCGCAGAAAATTTCCGTTACTACTGGAAGCCGGATTGGGAGCTTCACCACCCGCACTGGCTGAAGAAAAAATATGAGGGTTACGACGACGAAATCTGGGTTGAGTTCTGGGAAAAGGAATGGCAGGATATTATTTTCGGTAACGATCATTCATATCTGAAGAAAATATTGGATGCGGGTTTTGATGGCGCCTATCTCGACAATGTGGAAGCATATTATTTATTGTACTTTTGCCATTAGAATCGGCTATCCCGATTGATTGCCCTGTTTTAAATCATATAAAGTGACCACAGAAAACCTGTTATTTGCATTTGGGCTGACTTTTTTTGCGGGCCTGGCCACAGGGATCGGCAGCCTGATGTCGTTTCTGTCGAAAAAATTCAATCCGGGATTTCTGGCCGGTTCCCTGGGCTTTTCGGCCGGCGTTATGATCTACGTTTCACTGGTGGAGATCTTTGCCAAAGCCAAAGTTTCATTGGTCGCCGCACACGGGCTTAAAGCCGGCAACATCTATACCGTTGTGGCTTTTTTCGCCGGTATCGCATTGATCGCGCTGATCGACAAACTCATTCCCTCTTATGAAAACCCCCATGAAATAAAGAATATCGACGAGAAGAACCTGGACCCGGACAAAAGCCGGAAGCTCCTGAGAATGGGAATGTTTTCCGCGCTGGCCATCGCCATCCACAACTTTCCGGAAGGCCTTGCGACTTTTATGGGCGCTCTGACCGATCCGACATTGGGGATCAGTATTGCCGTCGCCATTGCCATCCACAATATTCCCGAAGGGATTGCGGTTTCGGTACCGGTTTATTATGCCACGAAAAATCGTAAAAAAGCATTCTGGTTGTCTTTTTTATCAGGACTTGCCGAACCTGTCGGAGCGTTTATCGGCTATTTTATCCTCCGCAGTGTTTTCAATGATTCGACTTTCGGGGTGATTTTCGCAGGCGTAGCAGGCATTATGGTCTATATTTCGCTCGATGAATTATTGCCAACCGCCGA
>DAOQVG010000125.1:0-5971 GCA_035341435.1 Smithellaceae bacterium | reverse complement strand
AGAGGCCCTCTTTTTTAGCTACAATGTCAATATCGCTCCATCTTGCTCCAGCTTCCACAGTTACCGTCTTTTGCGCCTTGTTCAAATACAAGATTTTTCTAAAAGGGGATAAATCAATGACAATACCGGCCCTGGTCGGGATAACGCCGCCGAATCCCCAGGAGGCAGCACCTCGCGGTATAACCGGTACTTTTCTGTCATTGGCAAATGCCAGGACTTGTTTTATCTCGGCTACGTTTTTCGGCTGGACGACAAAATCCGGTTGTATTTCAAAAAAAGTTTTAGTCATGATTGTCGGCACATCGCCTATATCATGGCTGTATATTTCTTTTTCTTCGTCCTTATCGATAATTTTTATATCGCCTGCAATTTTTTTGAACTCTTCTGCCAGTTTCATGTTTTGTTTGTCTCTTCCATGACTATAAATTATTGTTGGACCATCAAAATTCCGCAGATTCATATCCGCCTGCTTACTAAGAGCAAATTAAATGCCAATGACCGCTTCAAAATACAGCGGGATTGCTGCGGCAGCCTTTACCGGCCGTCGCCGGCAAGGTGCGGAAATCTCGCAAAGGCATGGATATAAGGGAAATTGCTGCGCTCTTTTCTGCCTTTCGCAGGCGAATAAATACAGTTTGCAAAGATTGTCCAACGGGACGGGAATCGTGAACAACAAAGCAAATTATTTTAGATAAGATTGAATTCCATAAGGAGAGTCCGAAAATGACCACGACCATAATATTACAATATTGTCACTCGTTCGTATCGTTGGTACAAAATTGTCCGATTTAAAGCATTCATCGATACGACCGGGGGAAGGTAATCAGCCGGCAGCGGCCCCTGCGAATGTTTAATTCCCTTATGCGGCGTCAGGGCATAACAATATCACTAACATTAAAGTGGACTAATAAATGCGAAGTGTTGTAATGTTGGGACAGTTTGAATGCATGGCATATTTTTCGCACTACCATGGTCAACGAACCTATAGGATTTCGTTGCAGGCAGATGTTTGAAAAACATGTTGAGAAATATATTATTGAAATAATAGAATAATTATTTCAATGAATAAACGGAGGAATTATGAAAAAAGCCAAACCAATCACGGCTGCGGAAAGAAAGTATACCATTGAAAAAGAAAAATTCGTTCCCGTTTCCGAATATTACGGAGAGGATACCTTTAGCACCAGGGTAATGAAAGATAAGCTTCCCAAGGATACTTACAAAAAAATTATGGAAGCAATTAATGAAGATAAAGCCCTCGATGCCACCACCGCGGATGTTGTGGCCTGTGCCATGAAGGAATGGGCGCTGGAAAAAGGGGCAACCCATTTTGCACATTGGTTCCAGCCGATGACCGGTTTCACGGCGGAAAAACACGACGCTTTTATTGATCCCGTCGGCGTCGGAAAAGTCATGGAAAAGTTTTCCGGTAAACAGCTCGTACAGGGCGAACCGGACGCCTCCAGCTTCCCCAGTGGTGGAATACGGGCAACTTTTGAAGCCCGCGGCTACACCGCCTGGGATATGTCCTCGCCGGCTTTTATCCGCCGCAACGGAATCTCGACGACTTTGTGCATCCCTACGGCTTTTATTTCCTTTACCGGTGAAGCGCTGGATAAAAAGACGCCTCTTCTACGCTCCAATAAAGCGGTCAGCAAAAGCGCCGTAAACATGCTGAAGCTGCTCGGCAACAAAAATGTAAAAAAGGTCTATTCCAATCTGGGGCCGGAGCAGGAATATTTCCTGATCGATATGGATTATTTTTTCAAACGTCAGGACCTCGTGCTCGGCGGACGGGCGGTAGTCGGCGCTCCGCCGGCAAAGGGACAGGAGCTGGAAGATCAGTATTTCGGCAGCATCAAGGAAAGAATATCCTCCTACATGCATGATGTCGAAGAAGAGCTGTTTAAACTTGGTGTTCCCGCCAAAACGAGGCACAATGAAGTCGCGCCGTCGCAATTTGAAATCGCCCCCATGTATGAAGAAGCCAATATTGCCGTCGACCATAATCAGATTATTATGGATACTTTGAAAGCGGTGGCCAAGAAACACAATCTGGCCTGCCTGCTGCACGAAAAACCGTTCGCCAAAATAAACGGCTCCGGCAAACACGTCAACTGGTCGCTGGCCGACGACAATGGCAACAACCTGCTGAATCCGGGCAATACTCCCCATGATAATATTCAATTCCTGGTCTTTCTGATTGCCACGATTCGCGCGGTCTACAATAATGCCGATATATTAAGGGCAGCCGTCGCGTCTTATGCCAACGACCACAGACTGGGCGCCAATGAAGCCCCGCCGGCGATCATATCCATTTTCCTGGGCGATCAACTCTCCGATATTCTGGCCAATATCGAAAATGGCATAGTCACCAAAGCAACCAACACAGAGATAATCGATCTCGGGCTTTCTTCGCTGCCGATACTCAGCAAAGACAATTCCGACCGCAATCGAACATCGCCTTTTGCTTTTACCGGCAATAAATTTGAATTTCGGGCGGTGGGTTCGTCGCAGTCCATTTCCTTCCCGGCCACGGTGCTCAATACGATTGTCGCCGATAGCCTCGATTATCTGGCTGAAAAGATTCAAGCAAAAAGCGGCAACATCAATCAGATCGTCCTGGAAGTGCTGCAGGAAGAGTTGAAGGAGATCAAACCGATTCTATTCAACGGCGACAATTACACCGCGGAATGGGAATTGGAAGCAGAAAAGAGAGGGCTGCCCAACTTCAAAACAACGCCGACTGCACTTCAGGCGCTGATTACCGAAAAGGCTCTGAAACTTTTTGAGAAGCATTGTGTGTTTTCCCGTGTTGAGCTCAAGTCAAGGTATTTAATCCGCCTGGAAAGATACATCAAGGATCTGGAAATAGAAGTCAAATGCCTGAATAATATTTGCATGAGCTATGTAATCCCGGCGGCCGTTGTCTATCAGAAGATGCTGGCCGGCGCGATTAATGAAACGAAAGCAGTCCTGGAGGGCTCCGCTGCCTGCTCCGCCGAAGTTGAAATCCTGAAAAAAGTAATTGACCTGATTGACAAGATCTACGCGGCCAACAAAGAAATCAGGGCCCAGGTCGAGACGGCGGAAAACATTCATGATGAGCAGGAAAAAGCTGACATGCTGTGCAATAAAGTAAAAACAGCTATGAACAGTTTACGTGACTATGTTGATGAACTGGAGGTTCTGGTGGACGATGATATCTGGCCGATGCCGAAGTTCTGGGAAATGCTCTTCATCAGTTAAGAAAACGATCCTGATTAAGCCGGCGGGCCGATGGCGGCAAAAGTGCTTTTATATTAAAATCAAGAACTTATTAATCGGCTATCGTTTGCCGTTTTTAATTATTGACGAGTCCGGGGAAAAAAGATAGAAAGCTCCCTCTTGCTGATGCTCTTTACATTTAAAAGAAGCGAATTAATATAAAATACGCCGGAAAAAGATTGCTCTATGCGGAATTTACTGCTTTTCCAATCCTTTTCCGGCGGCAGCAAGCCTTCCGTATACGGGAAGTCGGAGAATAAAAATTAAATGCCCCTGTTAAATAAACATCAAAACGCTTTGCTGGTACTCGAAGACGGCAGTTTTTTTGAAGGCTTCGCTTTTGCCGGCAGCGGTGAAACTATGGGGGAAGTAGTTTTTAACACCGGCATGACCGGCTATCAGGAAATTCTCACCGATCCTTCCTACAAAGGTCAGATAGTAACCATGACCTACCCCCTTATCGGCAATTACGGTATCAACGAGGAAGATATGGAGTCGGCGGGTATTCACCTGGAAGGATTTATTGTTAAGGAATATCAGCCCAACCCCAGCAACTGGCGGATGCGCCAAAGTTTAAAATCGTTTCTGGAAGATCACGGCAAAATCGGCATGGAAGGCATTGACACCCGGGCGCTTACCCGCCGTCTCCGGATTTCGGGCGCGATGAAAGGGATAATCTCCACCGAAACTAAAGACATCGCCGGGCTGCTGGAAAAAGTTAAAAATTATCCGGGTCTGGTCGGCCGCGACCTGGTTCGTGAAGTTACCTGCCCGCGGCCTTACTTATGGGAAAAGGGCGCCCCGCAGCAAGAGAAGATTCCCGAGAGAAAACCGGCCGGAAAACTACGGGTGGTTGTCCTCGATTGCGGTGTTAAATACAATATTTTAAGACTGCTGGAAAACAACAGTTGCGAGGTCATCGTTGTACCGGCTTGCTCTTCCGCACGCGATATCCTGGCCTACGGACCGGACGGCATTTTGCTCTCCAACGGCCCCGGTGATCCTTCCGCGCTGCCCTACATTGTGGAGACCACCCGTTCGCTTGTGGGAAAGCTGCCGGTGTTCGGCATTTGCCTGGGACAGCAGATGATCGGCCAGGCCATCGGCGGCTATACGGAAAAACTCAAGTTCGGCCACCACGGCATCAATCAGCCGGTGAAAAATCTGGACACCGGACGTGTGGAAATAACTTCACAAAACCATGGATTTGTTGTTGTACCGGAATCGGTGCAAGGCCTTGCCGCAAATAGTCACATCAATTTAAACGACAACACTTCCGAAGGATTGCAAATGCCGAAAACGGCAAGTGTGCAGTACCATCCGGAAGCGGCGCCCGGTCCGCACGATTCCGAATATTTATTTTTGCGGTTTGTGGAAATGATGAAAGAAGAAAAGGAGAAAGCGTCGTGATTTTAATTATAGATTTTGGTTCTCAATACAACCAGCTGATTGCCCGCCGCGTCCGCGAGCATCATGTCTACTGTCAAATTGAGCCACCGAATATTTCTCTTGACGCAATTCAAACGCTCCAGCCCGAGGGCATTATTTTATCCGGCGGTCCGGCCAGCATCTACAGCACCGGCGCGCCAAGAGTAGATAAAGGCATCTTTGATCTGAACATTCCGATTCTGGGCATCTGCTACGGTTTACAATATATGGTGGATTCGCTGGGAGGAAAGGTCATTGGTTCGAACAAGCGCGAATACGGTTTCGCCGAGCTGCTGGTGAAAAGTCAAAAAGGCATTTTCGCCGGAGTCGACAAAAAAACCCAGTGCTGGATGAGCCACGGCGACAGGATCGACGTTCTTCCTCCCGGATTTGTCGTCACAGCCACGACGGAAAATACCCCCGTTGCCGCCGCTGAAGACGCCAAAAGACATTTCTACGGACTGCAGTTTCATCCCGAAGTTGTTCATACACAAGCCGGTAAAAAAATACTGAATAATTTCCTGACCGCCGTTTGTCACTGCAAGAAATCATGGTCAATGAAGTCCTTCGTTAATCATGCCATTGCTGAAATAAGACAACAGGTAGGTGACGGCAAAGTGATTTTAGGCCTCTCCGGCGGAGTCGATTCCTCCGTTGCCGCCGTTTTACTGCACAGAGCCATCGGCAAGCAATTAACCTGCGTCTTTGTCGATAATGGAGTGCTGAGAGCCGGTGAAGCCGAACGCGTCATCGACATGTTCAAGAAGCATCTGCAGATTAATTTGCACTTCGCCCGCGCCGGCAAGCTTTTCTTAAGCAAACTGAAAGGCGTCATCGACCCGGAAAAGAAGCGCAAAATAATCGGCCGCACCTTTATAGAAGTTTTTGATAAAGAAGCGCATAAAATAAAAAATGTGAAATTTCTGGCGCAGGGAACGCTGTACCCTGATTTAATCGAATCGCGCTCCGCCTTCGGCGGTCCCAGTGCGGTAATTAAATCGCATCATAACGTCGGCGGCCTCCCGAAAAAAATGAATCTGCAACTGGTCGAACCGCTGAAGCATCTTTTTAAAGATGAAGTGCGGCTTCTGGGCAAGGAACTGGGGCTCGCCGAAGATGTGACCCTGCGTCAGCCCTTCCCCGGACCGGGGCTGGCGATCCGCATTATCGGAGAGGTGACGGCGGGGCGTTTAGCCGTCCTGCGGAAAGCCGATACAATCCTGTTGGAGGAAATCCGTGCTGCTAATCTTTATTACAAATTGTGGCAGTCGTTTAC
>DAOQVG010000124.1:0-5988 GCA_035341435.1 Smithellaceae bacterium | reverse complement strand
CCTTTTCCCCGAAAATCGCGCGCAGAAGCTTTTCTTCGGCGGACAGCTGGGTTTCTCCCTTGGGTGTGATCTTGCCGACGAGAATATCACCCGGTTTCACCGAGACGCCGATACGGATAATACAGCTTTCATCGAGATCCCGGAGGGATTCTTCACCTACGTTGGGAATGTCTCGAGTTATTTCTTCTTTGCCCAGCTTCGTATCACGGGCCATCGTTTCAAATTCTTCAATATGAATGGATGTATAAACGTCTTCGCGGACAATCCGTTCACTGACCAGGATCGAGTCTTCGTAGTTGTAGCCGCCCCAGGACATAAAGGCGACCATAACATTACGGCCCAGAGCCAGTTCACCATTGTCCGTCGCCGGCCCGTCGGCAAGAATTTCTTTTTTCTCCACATGGTCGCCAACGTCAACTATCGGCTTCTGATTAAAACAAGTATCCTGATTGGAACGCTGGTATTTAGACAACCTGTAAATATCCACTCCTGTATCGACGCCATCGTTTTCAGGATTATTGGCTCTTACGATTATCCTCGAAGCATCAACACTTTCTACAACGCCGGCCCGGCGGGCGGTCAAAACCGCCCCGGAATCACGGGCAACAACGGCCTCCATGCCTGTACCGACAACCGGCACTTCCGGACACATCAACGGTACCGCCTGTCTCTGCATGTTTGAGCCCATGAGGGCGCGGTTAGCGTCATCGTGCTCCAGAAACGGAATTAAAGCGGCTGCGACGGAAACAAGCTGATTCGGCGATACATCCATCAATTTAATATCTTCCGGCACAACGGAGATAAAATCATCGCCTTTGCGAACGGATATCAATTCTTCAACAAACCTGCCGTTATCATCCAGCAGGCGGTCTGAAGGTGCAATGATCTGGTTTTCTTCCTCGATAGCCGTCATGAAGCGGATTTCATCGCCTACATGGCCATTGTCAACTATTTTATATGGAGTTTCAATAAATCCAAATTCGTTGACTCGCGCATAAGTGCTCAAAGAAACTATTAAGCCGATATTCGGCCCTTCCGGAGTTTCCACAGGGCAAATACGTCCATAATGGGTGTTATGAACATCGCGGACTTCAAACCCCGCACGCTCCCGCGTCAGCCCTCCGGGTCCCAGCGCCGATAATCGACGCGTATGCGTAATTTCGGAAAGAGGGTTGGTCTGGTCCATAAACTGTGAGAGCTGGCTGGAACCGAAAAACTCGTTGACTACGGCCGAAACTGGTTTGGCATTAATCAAGTCATGGGGCATCATTGTTTCGATGTCCTGCAAACTCATTTTTTCCTTAATGGCCCGTTCCATTCGCACCAAACCGATGCGATACTGGTTTTCAATAAGCTCCCCAACTGAACGCACACGCCGGTTTCCCAGATGATCAATATCATCAACGCTGCATTCGCCGACTCCATTTTTCAAATCAACAAGATATTTGACGGCTGCCAAGATATCTTCGTTGCGCAACACGGTAACCGTAGTAGGCACGTGCAAACGCAGTTTGTAATTCATTTTGGCGCGGCCGACGTCCGATAAATCGTATGTTTCCGACTCAAAGAACAGGCTCTTGAAAAATTTTGTAGCTGTCTCCGGTGTGGGCGGATTGCTGGGACGCAACCGGCGATATATCTCTAAAATTGCATCCTCCGCGGTATCAATTTTATCCATCAGCAATGTATCACGGATGGAGACATTATCCAAATCCTCGTCCAACTGGATGAATTGCAATTCGGAAATGCCTTTCTCCCGGGCAATTTCCAACCCGTTGAGCGGCCATTCTTCATTGCAGCGGAAAATAATCTCTCCCGTCTGCGGGTCGCGAACATCGGAAGAAAGAACTTTACCAATAAGATCAGATTCCTTTACTGGAATGTATTTAACTCCCGCCTCAACTACTCTTTTCAGAAGGGGCCGTGTAAACTTGCGGCCCTTCTTGACGATAATTTCTGCGTTGCCTGGATCGCTGATATCTTCCGTTGCTTTTTGACCAAGCAAAGAGTCATCGATGGTAACGTAAAGCTTTTCTCCCTCAACGGCTATCTTTTCAATATTATAAAAATAATTCAGAATAAATTCAGTCGAATTGCCCATCGCCTTGAGCAAAATGGTCACGGGCATTTTTCGGCGGCGATCAATCCGCATGTAGAGGAGATCTTTGGAATCAAATTCGAGATCCAACCATGACCCTCTTATGGGAATTATCCGCGCCGAATAAATCAGTTTACCGCTGGCAACGGTTTTACCTTTGTCGTGATCGAAGAAAATGCCGGGCGAGCGGTGTAACTGGCTGACTATTACCCGCTCTGTTCCGTTGACAATAAATGTTCCATTTTCCGTCATCAACGGAATTTCGCCGAAGTAAATTTCCTGCTCTTTGATATCCCGTATCGGCTTTGTTTCATTCGATTCACGACTGATCTTGCCGTCGGCAAGACGATCAGTATCAAAAACAACAAGCCTGACTACAATCTTCAAAGGAGCGGCGTAGGTCATTCCTTTTTGAATGCACTCTCTTACATCGTACCGGATATCGCCAATTTTATAACTGACAAACTCCAAAGAGCACTTTCCACTGAAATCCGAGATAGGGAAAACACTCGTAAAAGCACTTTGCAAACCGATGTTGGCCCTTTTAGCCGTCTGCAAGTCCTTTTGCAGGAATTTCTCGTACGATCGTGTTTGGATCTCTATTAAATTGGGTATATCCAGCGCTTTTTTTACCCGGCCATAGTTTCTTCTAAAATTACCCATAACATCCTTAAAATAATATATTTAATTTATATTATTTAATTTCTACTGTTCCACCAACTTCTTCAATTTTCTTCTTGATATCTGCAGCTTCGTCTTTGGAAACGGCTTCTTTAATCGGCTTGGGCACACCTTCCACCAGATCTTTGGCTTCCTTCAAACCTAAACCGGTAATGGCCCGGACTACCTTGATTACCTGAATTTTCTCTGCACCAAAACCGGTGAGAATAGCATTAAATTCAGTCTGCTCTTCCACTGGAGCGGCGGCGGCTGCTCCGGGGGCGGCAGCGGCCATCATTACTGGAGCCGCAGCGGAAACGCCAAATTTTTCTTCCAATTCTTTAACCAGAGCGGAAAGCTCCAATACGGTCATATTTTCAATGAATTTTACTACATCTTCTTTCGTAATCTGATCTGCCATATTCTTATACCTTTCTGTATGTTTTGTTAATTTGTGGCTTGTTTCTTATCACAATAAGCATTGAGCACTTGAACAAAATTTCTGGGCACACCGCTGAGCACTGTAACCAGTGACGTCGGCACCGCGGCCATAACAGAAACCAGTCTGCCAAGCAAAACCTCTCTGCTGGGTAACTCCGCCAGGCTTGTGATATCGCTTTTGTCCAGTAATTTACCATCCAGCACGCCGACCTTGATTTCCAATTCCGGATTTTTTTTGGCGAAATCAATAAGAGCTTTAGTCGGTTCAACCGGATCTTTGTAACTTAAAACAACAGCGATAGGCCATTTGAAATGATCGGCAAGTATACTGAATGCTGTATCTTTCGCAGCAATATTCAGAAGGGTGTTTTTCACAACTTTCAGTTCAGCATTTGACTTGCGCAGTGCTTTTCTCAAAGCTTCCATCTTTTCGACATTCATCTTGCTGAAGCTGGTTAAAATGCCGAGATTGGCCTCTTTGAGCTTTACCTGCAGTTCGGATACAACTTGCTCTTTCGTTCTCCGATCCAAATATATCAGCCTCCTTTCAATAATTTTTCATTATTACGAGGCCGGAGAATATAGCCACATACAGAATAAAAAAACGGTAATTCCATCTTCAATCCGATGCCCGTTTTCCAAAAATTGTCTACCTTATATAATACAAAGCAACTTTTTTTCTTCTACGAGTCTCGGCAGGCCCTATTACGTTTAAACTTCTGTACCTGCTATCTTCGACCTTTTATCTTAGTCACACATTCATTCTGTGTATTAAGCGTTTTTAATATCGAGAGGATCAATTTTTACGCCGGCACCCATTGTACTGGAAAGGGCTATGCTTTTAATATAAGTCCCTTTGCTTGCGGCCGGTTTCAACTTGATGATCGTCTCGAGTAAAGCCATGATATTTTCTCTTAATTTATCTGCACCAAAAGAAACTTTCCCGACGGGGGAATGAACGATTCCGGCTTTCTCCACGCGGAATTCAACTTTACCGGCTTTAAGTTCCTTTACGGCGTTGGCTACGTCAAAAGTCACCGTCCCGACTTTCGGATTGGGCATCAAGCCACGGGGTCCTAGAATTTTACCGATTTTACCTACAGCGCCCATCATGTCGGGTGTAGCAACTACTCGATCAAATTCAAACCAGCCGCCTTTTATCTTTTCAATTATCTCATCATTCCCTACCAAATCGGCACCGGCGTCGAGGGCTTCCTTTTCTTTCTCGCCTTTGGCGAAAACCAGTACTTTTACCGTTTTGCCCAAACCGTTGGGCAAAACAACACTTCCTCTGACCATCTGATCGGCATGGGCGGGATTGACTCCCAGGCGGACGGCGGCGTCCACCGTCTCATCAAATTTGGCATCCGCCATTGATACAACCATTTCCGTAGCCTCTTTGAGCGTGTAACGCTTAGTCGGCTCAACCTTTGCTTTTGCTGCTAATATGCGCTTGCCTCTTCTTAACATGATCAAACCTCGTTCAATTAACTTACAACTTCGATTCCCATCGACCTGGCCGTACCGGCAATTATTTTAACGGCGCCTTCTATATCTACAGCATTCAAATCATTAAATTTTAATTCAGCAATTTCCTGCACTTGCTTAGCCGTAACGGTTCCCACTTTTTCTCTCTTCGGATCACTTGCTCCCTTGGCAATTTTTGCTGCCTGCTTGAGCAACACCGAAGCCGGCGGTGTTTTGGTGATAAAGGTAAAAGACCTGTCGGCATAAACAGTAATTACAACGGGAACAATCATTCCTTCCTGTTTTTGCGTCAAGGCATTATACGCCTTACAAAACTCCATTATATTGACGCCGTGCTGACCTAACGCCGGACCAATCGGAGGCGATGGCGTCGCCTTTCCCGCTTTAATCTGCAATTTAATGCCTGCAATAACCTTTTTTGCCATAATGATCACCCTGATCTAAAATTTTTTGGGCCTTGGACGAGGCCTCCAACAAATTAATTACCCCTGTACTACCTGAATAAAATCCAGCTCCACCGGCGTCGGGCGGCCAAAAATACTGACAATAACCCGCAGCTTTCCTTTCTCCGGCCTTACTTCATCAATAACGCCGTCAAAGTTGGTGAACGGTCCATCAATGATTTTAACATGATCACCGACGTCGAACTTAAATTTCGGTTTCGGTTTGAGAGTTCCTTCATCGATTCTGACTTTTAAATTTTCAACATCTTTATCCGAAATAGGCGAAGGCTTATCTTTACTGCCGATAAAACCGGTCACCTTGGGCGTATCTTTAACTATGTGCCATGTTTCATCATTCATTTCCATCCGGACAAGGATGTACCCGGGGAAAAACTTGCGCTTGGAAGTTTTCTTTTCCCCTGAAATCAATTCTACGACATCTTCCTCGGGAATAAGGATATCGGAAAAATAAGCTTGCGCATTGGCCAGCTCAATTCTTTCCTGCAGGCTGATTTTCACCTTGTTTTCATATCCGGAATAGGTATGTACAACATACCATTTAAAAGCCATTTTACTAACCTAAAATAAATTTGATGAGTTTGGCCAAACCAAAATCAATAATGCCAAAATAAAGCGCCATAACAAAAACGATGAATATTACAACAAAGGTGGAAGCCATCGTTTGCTTTCGTGACGGCCAGGTAACTTTCTTCAGTTCAGCTTTTGCGTCACCCAGAAATTGCGTTACCTTTTGCATCACCAACTTGAATTTTTCCATTTTCCAGACCCTTAACAAAAGGGGAAAAAACTGGCAGGCCAGGAGGGACTTGAACCCCCAGCATCCGGATTTGGAGTCCG
>DAOQVG010000123.1:0-6007 GCA_035341435.1 Smithellaceae bacterium | reverse complement strand
TCCACAAAATTGGGCAGGCTGATGCCGATAGCCTTGTCTTCAAAAAGCAGGATTTCCGCTTCGATATTATCCATCAGGAAATTTTTCGCATCGTCCATCTGCTCTTCCGTCAGATAAATCTGCTCATAAGTTTCATTGTCCATGAAGCAGTATTTACCTTCTTCCTTATATAAATACTGCATCTTTTTTTCCCGCAGATCGGCCGGTTCAAAAGTATCTACGGAACGAAAAGTACGTTCGAACTGGTTGCCGTTGAGCATATTTTTCAGCTTGCAACGGTACAGCGCCTGCCCTTTACCTGGTTTGACAAAATTGAACTCGACGAGGACATAAGGATCGCCATCGAGTTTAATTCGCAATCCTTTCCTTAAATCACTGGCTTCATACATAAAAAAAATCTCCTATTTTTTTCGCTTAATATAATCTTAAAATATGGAATTAATTTGAAACGGAAATTACTAATCTATTTGTTGGAACTTGTCAAAAAAATGTTGATGTTTTTGCAAGTCTTTTTTTACTGTCCGGGACAAGGCGCGCAGCGGAATCTTCCCCCGGTTTCCCGGCACATCAATAACGTATTGCGGCAGGCTGAGGCCGGAACATTGCCCCCAGATATCTTCCATCATTTGCATACTCTTTTTAACATCGGTGCGAAAATGTGCACATCCCTTTACCGGATCGCAGTGAAAAAGATAGTAGGGACGGACAGATATCTTCTGCAGACCATAGATCAGCGCCTTCATTACTTCCACTGAATCATTGATCCCACTCAGTAAAACCGACTGATTGGAAACAGGTATTCCGGCTTCGAGCAGCATGCTGCAGGCGCGGGCGGAGGCCGGCGTGATTTCCCGCGGATGATTAAACTGCGTATTAAACCAGAGCGGACGAAATCGCTTGAGCATGCGACAAAGATCTCTGGTAATACGCATCGGCAGTACCACCGGAGCGCGGCTGCCGATGCGTAAAATTTCCACATGAGGGACAGCCCGCAGTGATCCCAGCAATTCTTCCAGGACATGATCCTCCAGTATTAAAGGATCGCCGCCGGAAATGATGACTTCCCTGATCTGCGGGGAATCGGCAATATAGCGGATCATGTGCTTAAGCCTGGTTTTTAAGCCGATTCGCGGTGACGCAGTCCAGTATCTTTTCCGGTTGCAGTGCCGGCAGTAGGCGGCGCAGGTTTCCGTAACGAGAACCAGACAGCGATCGGGATAGCGGTGCACCAGCTTGGGCACAGGCATATAAGAGTCTTCCTCCAGGGGATCTTCCGGCCCTTCATTAAACAGAATTTCCCGCGAATCAGGAAAACACTGCTTTTTTATCGGATCTTCTTCATCATCCCGGTTAATCAAAGAAAGATAGTAAGGGGTTACAGCTAAAGGGTAGACAGAAGCAGTTTGCCTTAACAAATCCAGTTCTTCTGCGGATGCATTCAAAAAAATCCCCGCCGCTTCCGGCCCGGTAATACGGTTTTTTAATTGCCAGCGCCAGTCCTGCCAGTCTTTTTTTGAAGTTTGAGACAAACTGTATATTAATTTTTTCATAGGCTTTTTCTGAAAAAAAGATCAGACGACATTCTCATGAAATTAAGGCGTGTCTCCTACCACAATTCGCCTGCGCTGCAAAGTCATTACTACAAAAAATAACGGCAGGGTTAATACATAAACCCTGCCGTTATTCATTGCTCATGTTCGATAAATTAATTATTTTTTCTCCTGATCCCTGCTAATCCAAGCAGACCAAGTCCCAGAAGTAGCATAGTTGCAGGTTCCGGGACAGGTGCCTCCGGGGGGACAAGTGTGTCAACTGTAACATCAACTTCAGATTTTACATGATCAAAGTGACATCCATAACCAATCCAAAAATAATCCTTTCCTTCAAAATTGCTCTTACTGATATTGGTTAAGCTCCCTACCTCTTGAGTAGCAGGGGTATTGTAATCAGCTTTTAGAATCAATTTTCCGGATAAAATATCCATAACAAGCTTAAATGCGTTTCCATCACCGGAACGGGTTAAGTTTGTTTGAGTAAAAGATGCAATCCGGACACTAGTGTCCCGAGTACCATTATTATTAATATCGAAGCCGATAAAAACATCTATTGGTTTTTCTCCCGTTTCATCTCGCCCGTCTAATGTGATCTTCAATACACTAACATTGTTAATGTAATCGTCGTATTCGAATCGACCATTTGAATATGTGCCTCTGAAAGCAGAATCGGGTAAATAGAGCTTTACCCACAAATTAGCACCACCTCCCACTTCTGTTGTAACTGGTTTAATGTCTTGTTTCTCATCATGGAAACTCATTGGTGCTGCTTGCACAACAAACGGGATCAATATTAAAATAGCCACCATAACGTTTCTAAAAGAACGCATAAATCCTCCTTATTCATAAATAACTTTATTGCCAATTAACAGCATATCACATGCCAATCTTGCAAATACTTGTTTTTATTAATGATTATAATTGAGTAATTATTGAAAGGAAGAAAGTATGTAAACATATCCGACAAATTCAAGTGCTTAATTCAGACTGATCGGCTAGTTATTAACATAATATTTACATAGTTTCAGCATCTTAGATAGCTATTCTGAAAATGTAAAAAAAATCGACAGAAATTACTTTCTTATAATCAGCAAATTGGCCTAAGAAACATGGACGACAACCCCTTTGCCAAATCAACAGCCTATTTGCTTTTCTTGGAGATCTTTTTCCTTTCCTTGGCTGCTATTTTTAAGGCCTTCTTGTCGACATCCCTTTCCTGCGTCTCAATAACATCTTGTTGCTTATCGACCGCCGGCGCTTCATGATCTTTACGTATCGCCAGCGGCTTCATAATCGGCTCCACCTGCTTTTTTTGCCGGACAAGGCTTATCTTTTTTACAATGACCTGGGCCAGCATTTTGCCGAACTGACCGATAAAACTGGCTATAAGGACAATAACAACCCACTTCAGAGCCGACCAGGAGCAGATGTATTCCAGAAAATCAGACATATTTCCTATTCCTTAAAAAATTACCCAAAAGGAGCCGGAGGGAGACATCATCATTAATCTCTCCCAAAGCAGAAGAACCGACCGCCGGGCAATACCAATTCTAAATCAAAGCGCTATTTTTGTTGGCTGCAGCTTGCCCGGCGTATGCCGGGTCGTCGGCTTCCTCAACGTTTGTATAATACACCTCGCCGCCTCTGTCCCCCGCCGGCGGGGCTGGGGGTGGTTGGGCCGCCGCAATATCATCTTCGATTTAGGAATGGTATAAGTCCGCTCAATAGAGAAATTTTCATTGCTTTTCTGAATCCTGCTATCTATATAATTACAAATGGATATATAAGGATAATTTAAAACAATGGCTATTATACAAACGGAATTCAATTTAACGACTATCCGGTTACCCAGAGAACTGGAAGCCACCGACGCGTCGGAAGCTATCAGGCGGGTCCTGCTTGCCCGAATTATAAAAATCAGGCCGGACAGTGATTTTATTGTCCCGCGGATAGAACCGGGAAAGCCGCTTGAAGACGCCCTGCGGAAATCCAGGCTCCGGGGGCAGATTCGCCTGGGATTTGAAGATATCGCCGACAAACTGGAAAATGAAAGGGCAGGAATAATTTCCGCCCACAGAAACACGGATGCTCTTTATGGCGGCAGAATTTCCCGCCTGCTTTTATTTTCCAACGACGGAGCGGAGCGCCTCTACCGGCATATCGAGGAACTCCTGAAAATAAACTCGCCGCGCATTCTGGGCTGTCTGCTGAACGCCGACAGCGCCGCCCTGGGCAGATTGATCAACCGGCGAGACAGCAAAATTAAAATTGTCATGGCCGACCACAAAGATGCTGTTTGTGAAATATTGCGGGCAATGATTGCTTCCAGCAACGCTGCGTTCAAATAGTTTAATCAAATCGCCCCGCCATTTTTTCGCAGCGCAGGCAAAACAGCCACAACCCGAACACAGCGGAATTATTAATACTTCCACCATGTTCGGGTTATCTTTACTGCCGTTGCATCTTTCGCATCGGTGCGGACGATGCCTGCCGGACATCGCCTGATGCGATCCTACCAGACCTCAGGAAACGCCATATTTGTATATATATCCTCAAGCTTGCTCTTGTGTCCGCGTTCCATCGTGGCCAGTTCAAGAAAAAGTTTCTTTTGGGCTTCGTCATCACTGGCGTTCGCCAATTGCGTATACATCTGCATGGCTTCGAGCTCGTTCTTGATGGCAATTACCAGGCCTTCGACTGGTTTAATGTCCGTGGTCAGCGGCGGTGTCGGAATCGTATCCACAATTTTATAATCCCTGGACTCCGCAAAATGCAATTCTTCCGGCTTTCTGGCCAGGAAATTTTCCAGCGTACGTTTATGACCCTGTTCTTCCTTGGCGAGGTTGTCGAAAACACTTTTAATATTTGCGTCTTTGGCCTTGTCGGATACTGCCCGGTAGAATGTATAGGCTTCAACTTCGAGTTCGATTGCGCGGGAAATAATTTTTCGATATTCATCTTGATTCATAGTCTATTCCTCCTGGAAAAATGCCCGTTTTAAGTAACTGGTTATCGGAAATCAGCAACTTCCTGCTTGCCTGGATGCAAATTGGTCCGGCGCTCTGGCAATGAACTTGCCTGTTTTTCATACAATAACAAAGGGAATTAATGATGTCAAATGACTTTGAAGGATGCCGGCCGTTACAAACACAAAGAATAGTCCATTGAACCGGCAAGAACCGCATTGCCGGCAGAATATTTAAGCCACCGTACTATTTTCTTTTTTTAACTGTTTTATCAACAGGCTGTCCAGCACATTGGCAAAGGCCTGGCGGTCTTTTTTGCTGAATGTTGCCGGACCGCCCGTAATTACGCCGCTGTCGCGCAATTCATTCATCAGGCCGCGCATGGCCATACTATCCTTTATATTTTCTTCGGTATAAAGTTTGCCTCGCGGATTTAGTGCAAAAGCTCCTTTGCCAACTACACGGTCGGCAAGTGGAATGTCCGCAGTGATTACCAAATCGCCTGGTCCGACAAGTTCCACGATACGATCGTCAGCCACGTCGGGTCCGGCTGGAACGATAATAACCTCGATATGGGAGGCATCTTGAACTCTGACAGGTCTGTTGGCCACAAAAACAAGGGGAACGTTCAGGCGCATCGAAGCCCGCGTTAAAATATCTTTGATCACGTTCGGAAATGCATCGGCATCGATAAATATTTGCATGGAGATCCTTTCCGTTGCTGTCATGTCAGACATCAGTCATTGGATATCTCTTTGACCCTGCCGACAATACCGCTTGTCAGGCGCACCTTGATCCCGTGGGGATGAGTACCGGATTTTGTCAGAATATTGGCAACAATGCCGTCGGTGAGTAGACCTGAGCGTTGATCCTGTTTCTGGACAACCTTAACCTGCATTCCCACTTTAATATCAGCTCGATTGTTTCCATTCATTATAATTGGTTACCCCTTGCTCACTGTAATCCAGAGAAACGTTTCACCGGCGGCGCAGCGCATCGATAAAGGGATTGTTAAATGGTTTGGATTCTTCCTTCCCGCGCTTTTTCTCCTTTTTTCCGTGCCGCTCGCCGCCGTTCATGGTCTTGCGTCCGCCTGTGGCTGCAGCATTTGACTCAACATTATCCCGGCGGACAGGCTTTTCCCCCGGCTTCTTTTTCATGGAAAGAGATATCCGCTTCCTCTCCACGTCCACCGCCAGAACAGTCACCTCGACCTTCTGATTTACCTTGACAACATCGGCTGGTGTTTTAACAAATCTGTCAGCCATTTCGCTTAAGTGCACGAGGCCGTCCTGATGGACTCCGATATCCACGAAGACGCCGAACGCCGTAATATTCGTTACCACGCCGGTCAGTTTCATTCCGGGGATAAGATCAGATATCTTCTCTATTCCATCCGCAAAGATCACGTTTTCAAACTGTTCACGGGGGTCCCGTCCCGGTTTGGCCAGCTCCGCCATAATATCCTTCAGCGTCGGCAGTCCCACT
>DAOQVG010000122.1:0-6019 GCA_035341435.1 Smithellaceae bacterium | reverse complement strand
GAATGGTGCTGGAGGGGAACATATCCGCATCTACGGGACGTGAATGGAAAGCTTCCATGGAAGCCCGCCAGGCCGCATCCGCCTCTGCCGCTCCGTGCGTAACCTTTGTTGCTTCGTACGCCAGCACGGCTTTGGCCATGTTCAGCCGGGCGTCCGTCAGGTTTTCCACGATGCTGATTTCTTCAAGCGGCAGAAAAGTAAATAATTTCAAAAATCTTTCCAGATCGGCGTCGTCGCTGTTTACCCAGTACTGATAATACTCGTAAGGCGAAGTCAGTTTCTTGTCGAGCCAGATTGTTCCTTTTTCCGTTTTTCCCATTTTATGACCAAGGGAAGTGGTGATCAAAGGGAATGTGATGGCATGAGAATCTTTGCCTGTCACCTTACGAATCAGTTCGGTGCCCGCCAGCATATTGCCCCATTGATCATTGCCGCCCATCTGCAGCGCACAGCCTTGATTCTGAAATAAATAAAGAAAGTCGTAGGCCTGCAGGAGCATGTAATTAAATTCAATGAAATTGAGGCCTTTTTCCATTCTTATTCGGTAGCTCTCCGCCGCCAGCATGCGGTTAACGCTGAAGTGCCGGCCAATGTCGCGCAGGAATTCAATGTAGTTGATTTTAGTCAGCCAATCGGCATTATTGAGCAGCAAGGCTTTATCATCAGAAAAATCAAGGTATTGAGAAAGCTGCTTGCCCAGGCAGGAAGCGTTGTAGTCTATTTGTTCACGGGTAAGAATCTGGCGCATTTCCGTTTTGCCGCTGGGATCGCCGATTAACCCCGTGCCGCCGCCCACCAGAGCGATCGGTTTGTTGCCGTTTCTCTGCATATGCGCCAGCGACATAATGGGAACCAGGCTGCCGATATGCAGGCTGGTGGCCGTGGGATCAAAACCGATGTAGCAGGTAACGGGCCCGGCGTCGAAAAGCTCCCGAATTAAAGCTTCATCAGTCACCTGCTCGACAAAGCCTCTTTCCTTCAAAATATCATAAGCGCTTTTCATCCCTCACCTGCCTCCATTCTCTCCTTTAGCTTGACGCTGATCCGCTCCATGGAATTTGCCTTCCCGGTCGCCGAATCAATATCCAATAAAACCGCCTGCAGGCGAACGTCGCCCTTAGCGGTTTCAAAACGGTTAGGTACACCTGTCAAAAATCGTTTAATTACAACATCCTTTTTCACACCAATGACGGAATCGAAAGGCCCCGTCATCCCGACATCACTTAAATATGCCGTCCCTTTGGGAAGAATTTCGTCATCGGCCGTCTGCACATGGGTATGGGTCCCCAATACGGCGCTTACTTCACCGTCCAGATACCAGCCCAAAGCCTTTTTCTCGGAAGTCGCCTCGGCATGAATGTCCACGATAATGACCTTTGTTTTTTTCTGCAACACGGCCAATTCGTTTTTCGCCGTCGCAAAAGGGCAATCGATGGGCTGCATAAATACTCTGCCGGCCAGATTGAGGACGCCGACATATTCTCCCGAAGCCGTCGGCATGACTACGGCTCCCGATCCCGGGATTGTCGGCGGATAATTAGCCGGGCGCAGCAAGGTCTCGTAATCATTTATAAACTCCATTACTTCTTTCTTGTCCCAGATATGATTTCCGGAAGTAAGGATGTCTATCTGACTCTCATACAGCTCTTCTACAATATCTCGGGTAACGCCAAATCCGGCGGCTGCATTTTCGCAGTTGGCAATGACCAGATCAATCTGGCGATCACCCACCAATTTGGGCAGAAGCTCTCTTACCGCCCGTCTGCCGGGTTTGCCCACGATATCGCCGATAAAAAGAATTTTCATTTTTTATTTTCTATCCGTATTTACTTGGCAAAATTGGAAACGCGTGTCTCCCGAATTACAGTGACCTTTATCTGCCCCGGATAGCTCAGCTCGCTTTCAATTTTTTTAATAATATCATTGCATAACATGACTGTATCGTTATCCGATATTTTTTCATTTTCCACCAGTATGCGGATCTCACGACCGGCCTGGATAGCATAACACTTATCAACACCGCTGAAGGAATGGGCGATTTTTTCCAGTTCTTCCAGACGCTTGACATATGTTTCCAGCATTTCGCGCCGGGCGCCCGGCCTTGCTGCGGAAAGCGTATCCGCCGCCTGCACCAGAACTCCCAGCAGGGTGTTGTTCCGGCCGTCATCGTGATGACTGGCTATAGCCTGGATAATTCGCGGATTTTCTCCAAAACGCTTGGCGAAATCCGCACCGATGGCGGCATGCGGCCCTTCTATTTTATGGTCGATTGCCTTGCCGATGTCGTGCAGCAAACCGGCTCGTTTGGCTTCCTTAACATTCATCTTCAATTCAGACGCCATCAAGCCTGTAAGATACGCAACATCAATTGAATGCTGCAGTACATTCTGAGAGTAGCTCGTTCGATACTTCAAGCTGCCCAGCAAGGTGATTATTTCCGGATGAATGTCATGAACGCCGACGTCAAAAGATGCTTTTTCTCCGGTTTCCCTGATGATCTGCTCCACTTCCACGCGAACCTTCTTGACGATCTCCTCGATGCGTCCCGGATGGATGCGGCCGTCTTGAATCAATCTTTCCAGTGATATTCTGGCTATTTCTCTTCTCACCGGATCAAAGCTGGAAAGAACCACCGCTTCCGGGGTATCATCGACAATCAAATCGATGCCGGTAGCCGCTTCAATTGCCCGGATATTCCTGCCTTCCCGTCCGATAATGCGGCCCTTCATTTCTTCGCTGGGCAGATTAACGACGGAGACAGTATGCTCGGCCACATAGTCGCCGGCATACCGCTGAATAGAATAAGCAATAATTTCGCGGGCTTTCCTGTCACCTGTAAGCTTGGCTTCTTCTTCGATTTTCCGCACCGTGGCCGCCGCGTCCCGTTTAGCGTCCGATTCGATAGACTGGATTAATATATTCCGGGCTTCCTCCGCGGACATTCCGGCGATATTTTCCAGTTTATTTTTCTGCTCCTCCATGACCGCATCCAGCTTACGGTGCTTTTCCTCAATTGCCGACTCTCTGGATATTATTGTTTTTTCACGGCTTTCAATGTTTAATTCCTTTTGCTCCAGCAGATCAATCCGCTTATCAAGGTTTTCTTCTTTGGAGCGGATCTTTTTCTCCAACCCGTCCAGTTCATTTCTTCTTTCCTTGGTTTCGCGGTCGAAATCGCCCTTCATCTTGAGGAGGTTTTCCTTGGCCTGCAGGATCGCCTCCTTTTTGATTGTTTCCGACTCTTTCTTCGCTTCTTCAATGATTCTAGCTGATAAACTCTCCGACGATCTTATTTTTTTGGCGGACGACATCTGCTTCAAAATATAACCACCGAAGGCGCCCGCTAAGATCGCACCAATTATAACCAGGACCAATAAACTTCCATTTAACATTTAAATACCTCCCCGTGCCCCGCTGAAGAAAACCAACTCTTGGGAATTCTATGTTTATTTTACTTATAAACTGCAAATTTCCCGGACTAATTCTCCCCAACAGCGCTATATTTAAACCTTTTGATAAAACCCAAAAAACACTTTTACCAAAGGATCCATTGCTGTCTGTTTTTATCTCTGAACCCGGCTCACAAAGACACCAGTGCGGCGGAAAAGAATCTTCACAGGCCTAATATATAAATATTAATAACATGTTGAGAAAACCTGCAAGTACGCCATCAAAGGCATCAAAATGAAATACAACCTGGCTTTTCCAAAGGCGGGATAAAGGTTTATAAATAAGGCAGGGGGCAGAAAAACCCCCGCCTATGCCGTGTTAATATTTTTTTTGAACCTTCTTACAAAGTGGGCGTCCAGTGTTGTATGCTTCAGACTTTCCGCCTCCCGACCGGCGGGAAAAGGCGGACATGCACACCACATACAAGAATAGACCCCGAGTTCAAAGTGTTGGCTCAGAAACAAATGTTAATCACGCACATCGCAGGGGCTATACAGCATATAATTATCTTGCGTTTTCGATAAGTTGAATCAATTCCTCGGATTTGCTCTCCAGTTGATCGCAGAGTTCCTTATTCACTCCTTGTAATTTCACCAATTCTTCCGCAATATTTAACGCAGTTAGAATAGCAACATCTAAGGCCTTGAGATTATTTGCAGACTTTAACACCTCTTCTGTTTTTTCTGTTATTATCCTAATAACGCTTGACACATGGTCATCATCTGCATCGCTTAAAACCGCCAGCTCTTGACCCAAGATATTAATTTTATAACTTTTTTTCAAAGCTTATGCCTTGGAAGCTTATTTTACCAACTCTATATCCGCAAGTAATTCCAGCAACGAATCTACCCTAGCACGTACGTTTTCCCTTTCCCCGTCTAATGCCTTTAGTTTATTATTTAAATCTTCTATCTCCGATTCTTTATTTTTTAGGACTTCCTCCAGTGTTTGGATCTGTTGTTTCAAAAATATTTTTTCGCTGATTATGCCTTTTATTTTATCTTCCAGTTCGTTGAATTTACCTATTTCCACTTTATTTTTTGTCCTTCCTCGTTGGTATGTAATAAGTATATAATAAAACTAGAGAAAATTGTGAGAAAATTGTGAAATTCCGGTTTATTTATGCCAATTTATCTGTTCAAAGTCAAGTCATTATTTAACATGAATATCCACCAGGGACTGGAAATATTTATCGAGTTCGGCGAGCATACTTTCCCAATCCGGCAGCGCGGAAACGAGATTCCGAAAGCGGCTGGAGCCTTCCAAACCTTTGGTGTACCACAACAGATGTTTGCGGAAATTTCTGGCCGCAGCCCGGCCACCGCACCATTCGGCCTCCATTGACCAGTGTTGCTTAATTATTTCATATCTTTGCAGCAAATTCGGCACCCAGCTCCCGGAAGTGCCGTTTTGCAATTGATTTATTCCTTGAAATATCCAGGGATTACCCAATGCCCCTCTGCCTACCATAACGAAATCACAGGATGTTTGCGTCATCATTTCCAGGGCATCCTCCGGCTGCCAGATATCGCCGTTGCCGATTACAGGAATGCCCAGGGCTTCTTTGACGGCGGCGATAACTTCCCAGTCGGCCGTCCCGCTGTACCCCTGATCGGCAGTCCTGCCATGAACGGCAACCGCGTCCGCTCCCGCATCGGCGGCAATCCGGGCAATCTCGACGGCGTTGATTGAACTGCGATTCCAGCCGGAGCGAATTTTAACAGTGACAGGAATCGGAACCGCTTTTTTAACGGCGGCGACAATCCGGCCGACCGCGCCGGGATCTTTCATCAGCATGGCTCCCGCTCCGGTCTTAATGACTTTTTTCACCGGGCAGCCCATGTTGATATCGATCAAATCAGCGCCGCGTTCACAGGCAATGCAGGCCGCGCGGGCCAGCAGTTGCGGCTCGGCGCCGAAAATCTGTATGCCCAGAGGCTTATCTGCGGCGCACGATTGCAGGTATTCAAAGGTTTTTTCCGTATTCCGGACGAGGCCATTGGCGCTGACCATCTCCGTATAGGCCAGGGCGCAGCCGAACGATCGCGCAACCAACCGGAAAGGCAAATTGGAAATACCAGCCAGCGGGGCCAGGAATGCTTTGCCCGATAATGAACGAATTATATTAATCACTGAGAGACCGGACTCTTTTGATTATCCTGCAGATGCCGGCCCGCCCGGGCCAATTCTTCCGGTGTATTAATTCCCATAACTTCGATATAGTCCGGGGCGATGTGGGAGCGGACGGTAAATCCTTCCCGACAGGCAATTTCCACAATATCCGTCAGATAGTATTCTTGCTGGTTATTATTATTGGTTATTTTCCCTAGAGCGGAAAACAGAAAAGGCGTATCCACACAATAAATCCCGGTATTTATTTCCCCGATGCTTTTTTCCTCAGCGGTCGCATCCCGCTCCTCGACAATTTTGGAAACCTTGCCCTGAGCATCTTTGACCACCCGTCCATACCCCCGGGGATCAGCCGGAAACGTCGTCAGTACGGTAACCGGAGCACCGGATGCCCGATGATTGGCAATCAATCCGGAGATTGTGGCCGGTTGAAGCAGGG
>DAOQVG010000121.1:0-6026 GCA_035341435.1 Smithellaceae bacterium | reverse complement strand
CCCCCCTCTTTTCTAAAGAGGGGTTGGGGGAGATTTTACAAAGTGTAATAAAAATCCCCCTGTTTCCCCCTTTACGAAAGGGGGACTGGGAAGGTAAATTTCTTAAGGCAATGACATTGGGGAGTAATAATTATGCGGCCGCCACAATCAAAAAGAGAAGAAAGCGTTGACATATTACGCGAAGAATTTTTACAGGAACGGGCGGCGGTGCTGGGGCGCGCCGGAATAGCCGTAGAAAACGTCATTGCCGAACTGGACAGGCTGGATCAGGAAATTCAGATAAAAAATGAGCAGTTGCAGTCGTTGATGCTCGACGAAGAGTACCGGCTTGAGGCCGGCCAACTGCAGCTGATCGTTGAAGAAATTAATATAGACATAGAACAGTTCAATGTTGTTGTCGAAAAAGCTAAACTCAAATATTATTATCTCATTGTCACCCGGGAAGCCATGGGGCTCCGGCGGCACAAAATGATCCAGGAAATGTACGTAATTCCTGCAAAAAAGAAAAAGATACAGGCTTATTAATGGACAGATTTCGAAAACAGCGCGCGCGAATGGTGGAAACGCAGATTAAGGCGCGAGGAGTAACCGATGCCCGGGTGCTTGCGGCAATGGAAAAGGTGCCCCGCCATCTTTTTGTTGATGAGGGGTTGATCAATCAGGCTTACAGTGATAATCCATTGCCGATTGGCGAGAGGCAGACTATTTCCCAGCCTTATATTGTTGCGCTCATGACGCAGGAACTGGAATTGAAAAGAACGGACAGGGTGCTGGAAATTGGAACCGGCTCCGGTTATCAGGCGGCCATTCTGGCGGAACTGGCCGGCTATGTTTTTTCCATCGAACGCATTGCCGCGCTTGCTTCCCGCGCCCGCAGAATTCTCGATCAGCTCAGTTATTATAACGTCGCCATCAGAGTGGGCGACGGGTCTTACGGCTGGAAAGAAGAGTCTCCGTTTGAGGCGATCATCACCACGGCCGCCGCCCCGGCGGTGCCCAAACATCTGATCGGGCAGCTTGCCGTCGGAGGCCGACTGATTGCCCCCATCGGCGGAAGGGACTTGCAGACGCTATATAAATTGACGCGCCTTTCGGAAGATGTCAATGATATTAAAAAGGAGTACTTGTGCGATTGCCGTTTTGTCAGCTTAATCGGAGAGAGCGGATGGAAGGAATGAAGAAAAAATTAGCATCGGTTCTGTCAATTCTTTTCGCCCTTGCTTTTATTCTCTCCTGCTCGGCGCCCTCGTCCTACGTTTCCAAAGAACCGGCAAAGGGTGTTTATCATCGGGTAAAAAAGGGTGAAACCTTCTGGAGCATTGCCCGCGCCTATCGTGTTTCCATGCAGGATTTAGCTGAAGTCAATAAAATCGCCAATCCCGATTTGCTTGAGGAAGGTACGGTAGTTTTTATTCCCGAAGCCGGTCAGGTTATCGATGATGTTTTAACTGTTGCCAGGAAAATGGACGCGGAAAGCAGAGCTGCGGCTGAAACCAAAGGACGGACGGAGGTTAAAACGCCAAAGGAAAAAGCATCGCCTGCGGCTGAGACTTCCAGGGAAGCTCAAGCCGCACCGCAGGAAAAGGCGTCGGCGACAGGCCCCGCTGCGGCGCAAAAAACGGAACATGCAAAAACAGGCGATAAAAATCATTCGAAATCAACTGCGGAAGAGGATGAAAATGTTCAGTTTGAAAAGAAGCGTTTTATCTGGCCGGTGGAACGACACACGGTGAAAACACGCTTCGGCATTCAACCAAATAAAATTTATCACAACTGGATTAAAATTGTTTCCGTCGACGGGGCTCCGGTAAAAGCCGCCGACGATGGAATAGTTATTTTTTCCGCGCCGTTAAAAGATTATGGCAATACAATTATCGTCCGCCACAAGAATAGTTACGCGACGGTTTATACGCATTTGAAGAAGATTTCCGTGAAAACGGATAAAAAAATCAAAAAAGGAGAGGTGATCGCCCTCCTCGGTGAAAAAGATGAGGCCGGCGACGCTTACATGAATTTTGAAGTGCGCCTGAACGGGAAAGCCCGCAACCCGCTTTTTTTTCTGCCTTGAAAATTTTCGTCGACAGTTCTCTGTAGTATTCAGCAAACGTCTGAAAACATTCATTTATATGCTAATCTGAAGAATTTTGCGATTTAATGAAAATATCATGCCATTTTCTCTCTTAAATATCATTAATTATTGACAAAATGTTAAAATCATGGTAGCATTGCGCGGTTTTAAGGAAAGGCAGGTATGTGTAAAATGTTTAAAGTAGGAGATTTGGCGGTATATCCCGCGCAGGGTGTGGGGGTCATCGAAGCCATTGAAAACAGAGAAGTTATGGGCAAAAAACAGCCCTTTTATATCATGAAAATCATGGGCAACGGCATGAAGATTATGATCCCGACCACGAGTGCTAAAGCTGTAGGTTTGCGTGAAGTCATTATGGAGAAAGAAATACCAAGAGTATACGAAATCCTTCGCAATAAGGATGTTACGATAGACAAGCAGACTTGGAATAAGCGCTACAGGGAATACCTGGAAAAAATTAAAACTGGTTCAGTATTTGAAATTGCCAGTGTTTTGCGAGATCTCTTCATATTGAAAAGTGATAAAAATCTTTCCTTTGGTGAACGAAAAATGATGGATACGGCAAAAAATTTGCTGGTTAAAGAAATATCCGTAGCTACAAACAAACGGGAAGATAAAGTTGAGCAGGATTTACAAACCATTTTCACCGTTCAATAGCATCCACTCTCTGAAAATCTTGCAAAAATGCTCTTTGAAAATTTAAAAACCGAGTAAATCGACTTTTCCTGATAATTTAAAGGAAACCGTAAGTATGCCTCTGCTTTTAAAATGACGTGGTATTCTCAACTTAAGCCGGGATATAAAATATAATAAATTTCTGGGTAAAGGAGGTGAAACGGTTGGTCATTAGAATTCTCTTGGTTTTGGCTTGCTCGATAAGTGGTGCGGCTATCGCTTATTATACGGCGGATTCGCAATCATCATATTTAATTCTTCAATTAATAGGCGGCTTAATAATTGGATCATTTGTTGCTTTTTTAGTGATAAGACTGGAAAAAGACCTGCGCAAAATATCACTAAAAATTATTTTGGGCGGGGTTATCGGCATGGTCATCGGTCTGCTGATCGCGCTGATTTTGGGCTTCGGCCTGAATATGGTCAGTAAAATTCGAGAAAATCAACAAATCGTTCCGTGGATTTATCTGCTCTTGACTGGAATTCTGGGTTATCTTGGGCTTGTTCTGGGATCAAAAAAAATCGAGGAGTTTAACTTTCGCGGACCCGGTGTAAAATCGGACGTCGACAACAGGATCCTGGACACGAGCGTCATTATCGATGGAAGAATAGCCGATATTTGCGACAGCGGGTTTATGGATGGCGAATTAATTGTTCCCCGTTTTGTGTTGAATGAACTGCAGCTTGTCGCTGATTCCGCTGATTCCATAAAACGGTCGCGGGGCAGACGGGGACTGGACATTTTAAACCGCATGCAAAAAAGTTCCAATATCACCATCAAAATTATTGAGCAGGATTTTCCCAAAGTCAAAGGTGTAGATGGAAAGCTGGTGGCGTTAGCTCAGAAGATTAACGCCAAACTTTTAACCAACGATTTCAATCTGAATAAAGTAGCGGAGTTGCAGGGCGTCCGGGTCCTGAACATCAATGAACTGGCTAATTCGATGAAGCCGGTCGTCTTGCCCGGCGAGCAAATGGGCGTTAAAATCATTCGGGAAGGCAAGGAGCCTGGTCAGGGCGTCGGTTATCTGGATGACGGGACGATGATTATTGTCGACGGTGCTCAGAAGCTGCTCAATGCCAATGTGGAAGTGATAGTTACCAGCGTGCTGCAAACAACCGCCGGACGCATGATTTTTTCGGAATTAAAAGAAGCGGCGGAAAAGAAAAGTGTTCAAAATTGATAGAACCGGCATTTTGACCGGAAACCGACAGGGAAAAATAATTTGAGGCCTGTATAAAATTAAATTAATTTAAACGGCATCTTAATCTGAAATTGGAAAGAAACAAAAAATACCTTTTGCAAATAAGCCCGGGAAAAACAATTTCCGGGCTTATGCTTTTTGAAGGGAAATTATGAAAACGGTGGCGATTATTCCTGCCGGCGGAGCAGGCAGGAGATTTAACGCCGGGAAGGCGAAGCAATACCTCAGCCTCAACGGTCTGCCGGTCCTGGTGCATGCGCTGAAAGTTTTTGAACAGGCCGATGATATTGATGAAATTATTCTTGTCGTCCCGGAAAGCGATGTGCAATCGGTCCGGGCAAATATAATTATTCAAAACAATTTGGGTAAAGTGGCAAAAATTGTCCCTGGCGGCGCAACACGGCAGGATTCGGTGCGCAACGGTATTGCGGCTGTTGAAGGACAGTGCGATATCGTTGTTGTTCACGATGGGGTAAGGCCTTTTGTCACCCCGGAAATGATCAAACAGGCAGTCGGCGCCGCCCGTCAATTCCAGGCGGCTGTGACCGGGGTTCCGGCCAAAGATACCATCAAGGAAGCCGAAGCCGATGATTTTGTAGTAAAAACAGTGCCGCGGCAGAATTTGTGGATTACCCAGACCCCGCAGGTTTTCCGGTTCGATATCCTGCAAAAAGCTTATGAGGCAGCCCGCCGGGACGACTATTGCGGCACCGACGATGCGTCTCTGGTTGAACGCATCGGCGTAAAAGTAAAAATGATTTCCGGTTCTTATGAAAATATCAAGATTACAACCCCGGAAGACCTGGTTGTTGCGGAAGCCCTGCTGAAGAACAGGGCGGGAGGAAAAATGCAAGTTCGCACCGGTTTTGGCTATGACAGCCATCGTTTTGCCGCGGGAAGAAAACTTATTTTGGGTGGCGTGGCAATTTCCTGCGAGAAGGGGCTGCAGGGGCATTCCGATGCCGACGCTTTGCTGCACGCTGTTTGTGATGCTCTTTTGGGCGCGGCGGGCGCGGGGGACATCGGACGGCACTTTCCCGACACCGATCAAGCCTATAAAGACATTTCCAGCATGCTCCTCCTGGAGCGCGTGCGAGAAATTATTACGGCGAAAGGATTTTTCGTCCCCAATATTGATATTTCCGTCATCATGGAGAAACCGAAGCTCGCCCCCTTTGCCGGTGAGATCACTGCTAATATAGCGAAAATATTAAATATGTCTGCTGGCGACGTGAATCTGAAGGCCAAAACAAACGAGGGCATGGGGTTTGTGGGGAGGAACGAGGGGATAGCAGTATTTGCCGTCGCCACACTGACCATAAGAGAAAGGAAAAAATAATGGCTGATGAGCCCAGAGTGAGATTTGCACCGTCTCCCACGGGAGAATTGCACGTTGGCAATGCGCGCACCGCCCTGTTTAACTGGATGTTTGCCCGCCATCACGGCGGCGATTTTATTCTGCGCATCGAAGATACCGATGAATCGCGCAGCGCCCTTTCTTATCAAGTTAATCTCCTTGACGATTTGACCTGGCTGGGCATCGATTGGGATGAAGGTCCGCAAAAAGACGGCGCTTATGGGCCGTACAAACAAAGTGAACGGCTAGCTATCTACGCCGACCATCTGCAGAAGCTGGTGGCGGCTGATCTGGTTTATCCCTGTTATTGCACGGAAGAAGAGCTGGAAGAAGAACGCCAGACTTTGATTTTAAGCAAGCGCATGCCCCGCTATATGGGGAAATGCCGTAATCTGACGCCGGAGCAGAGAAAGCAAAAGGAAAAAGAAGGCAGAAAACCATCCTTCCGTTTTAAAGTCCCTGATGTGACGATTCAATTTAACGATTTAATCCGCGGGCCAATGAAGTTTGAAGGAACGGCCGTCGGCGATTTCATCATCGTCCGTTCCAACGGCATGCCCGCTTATAATTTTGCCGTGGTCATTGACGATCATTTAATGGGAATCAGCCACGTTATCCGCGGCGAAGATCATCTGTCCAACACTGCCCTGCAGATCATGCTCTACAAAGCATTCGGCTTTACACCGCCGACATTTGCCCA
>DAOQVG010000120.1:0-6080 GCA_035341435.1 Smithellaceae bacterium | reverse complement strand
GTTTTACCTGGGCATCCGGGATATCCGTCTGGGGCCGTCGCTGCCGGCATTCATCTCGCCCAACGTACTGGATGTGCTGGTAAAGAATTTCAACATCAAACCCATTACCACGGCAGAGGAAGATCTGAAGGCTATCCTGGGTTGAAAGAAGGATTTGATTGAGTTCGAAAGCCGGGAGACTTTCATGGCGATGCGGGCAACCCGGTTCACGACGAGGCAAGCCGGCGGGTTGAACCTCTGCTGGACGGACATCCAACCGCCGGATTCTTTGAAAGTGTGATCGGCTAAGCGAAACCGCCGCAATTATTATATTGGGGTATATTCCGAGGAACTGTCGCAAAACAATGTATTTGTCTATCCTGAGTATAGCAGCTTATCTTTTGGCATCTATACTCAGGATTTACTTTTTTATGGGGAAGCGAAATTATCATATAGAGACTCTATGCGTTACCCGGTAATTATTGGCCGGCGGAAAAGCCGATAAATCAAAGCCATCTTTTGCTTTGACAGCGCTGGTAATGTCCCCTATAAATCGTCCGGTAATGTTTAATAAATCGAATTTTCCCGTATTTTCTGCTGAAGGAAGAGAGTGAAAGATTTTACCGAAGGCGACATTGCCAGGCAGGTGGTTAATTTCAGTACGCCGATTATGCTCGGCAACATACTTATTTCCGTCTATGGCATTATTAATATGATCTGGGTCGGGCGGCTTCTGGGGCACAAAGCCGTGGCTGCCGTCGGTGCGTCTCTGCCCATTATCATGCTGATGCCGGCGTTTCTCATCGGGTTGGGCATGGCCACCAATGTTTTGATCGCCCAGGCTTTTGGCCGCAAGGATACGGCCCTGCTGAAGAAAATTTTATCCAATTCCTTTTTCGCCTCAACATTGTTTTGTCTGCTTATTTCCATTGCCGCTCTTTTGTTTCGCCGCCGTCTTCTGCAATGGGTGCATGTTCCCGGGGAAATAGAGGAGATGGCGTTATCGTATCTGACGATCATGATGGCCTTTATGATATTTCAGTTCTTCATCAACTGGATGAACGGCATGCTGCGAGGCCTGGGTGACGCCAATACAGCCTTAAAAATCCTTGCCCTGCTTACGTTTTTTAACATTACTTTTGTTCCACTGTGCATTCGCGGCATAGGCCCGCTGCCGCCACTAGGCGTGGCCGGGGCGGCCTGGGGAACAGCGCTGGCAGCCCTGGTAAGCTGCGTCATCGGGTATGTTTATCTGATCCAGTATAATCCCTATGTTAATGTCCGCAGTTGGGACTATCGGATGGACTGGCAAATCATCCGGGAGGTTTTCGTCATCGGTGTCCCTGCATCACTGCAGATGATGGTGGTATCGCTGGCCAATGTATTCATTGTTTCTCTGGTCAACCGCTATGGCTCCGATGTGACCGCCGCCTTCGGCATCGGCATGCAGGTGGACCTGCTGGCGGCTATTCCGGCGATTTCCATTGGAATAGCGGCAACAACGGTTTCCGGTCAGAATCTGGGGGCCGGGAAAATGGAACGCGTTTTTCAGACGATGAAGATATCTCTTTATTACGGAATGGTTATCGCTTTTGCCTGCACGATTGCCTTGTTGATCTTCCCTTATCAGATCGGCGCGCTTTTCCTCAAAGAATCCGCCGAACATGCCGGTGTGCTGGGCTTTGTGCGCGATTATTATCGCTGGATGGCCTTCATCTTTCCCTGTTTTACGGTCATTTGCGTCATTCAGGGCGTTCTCCGCAGCGCCGGAGATACAATGGCTCTGCTGGCGCTCTCCTTTATCTCCCTGATCGTGATCCGCATTCCGCTGGCCTACCTGCTGGCCGGTCCCGTTGGTTTCCAACAGGACGGCATCTGGATGGCGATGCTCATCAGCAGCATATTGGCGGTGGTCCTCAACTGGCTGTACTTCAAGGGAGGCAGGTGGAAGAAAAGACGGATACTGGGAAAGTAAAATCACTGAGTGCCAAATACCAGGTTGTAGTTGATTTTACGAATATTTTTCTCTTTTCATTCAATCTTTAATAAAGTAAGATGCCAGCAGATTTTGGTAAAAACCAAATAAGAATATTAAGTGTTCGGCGGGAACAAGAAAAAGATTATTTCCACCGAATGTAGCGGCGCTGCTCTAACATCCAGCACTGTTCAGTCATAGGAAGTATATTAATGGAACCCAAAATCTCAAAAATCAAGTTTGTTATTGAAATCATCGTTAGCCTATGCGCCATAATCGCAATAGGGCTGTCATTTTGGAGTATGAGAATAGCTAACGAAGCTAATCAGATCGCAAAAAAAGCTGCTTCAGTTTCTCAACTTCAATTTATTCAAGAGAATAGGCCCTATTTAGAGGTTGCCCCAGTGAAATTTGATAATGGATCATATATGGAGTTTTTGGAAATTAACAATAAGCAGTGCGAGATTAGCTTGAAGTACAAAATTAATAATGTCGGAAAAGGTCCCGCGACTGATATTTTAGTGCCTCAACTTGCAGAGCTCTCGGAAGACATGCTTAAAAATTGTTCTAGTTTAGAAGGCTTTAAATCACCGCCTGCTATAAGTTTAGCGCCCGGTGAACATGTTTTTTTGAAAGTTAAAGAAATAATCAAACCGCATACTGTTACAGCAGAAGAATATTTGAAGGAATTCAAAGAAGGAAGCCATTATGTGAGTTTAGAATTTTATGTAATTTATCGAAGTGAAATAAATGAAGATGAAATTTATTCAACGAAATCAAGTTATAAAATATATAAAAAAGATTTAATTTTAGAATCATATAAACATATGAAAATAAATGATCCTGTGTATATAGATAGTTATAATAAGCTGTTTCATAGGTTTTCTAAAAAATAGTAAATGAAATAATCGTTATGCTCTGACCGATTTTTAAGTTGGCCAAAAATCAAAATGAAAAAGCTATATATCATCAAAGTTGGTTCGACTTTTCCTGCTACGAAGAAATTGTTTGGAGACTTTGATCAATGGACGGCAAACGCGCTCGGCACGATAGATATTGATATTGAAATTGTGGATGTTGAGCACGGTGCTTCTTTACCAAAAATAGCGGAATGTGCGGGTGCAGTGATTACTGGTTCCCACGCTATGGTGACGGCGAATATGCCCTGGAGTGTCAGACTCGAAAAATGGATAAGATCATTGCTGGACGAACGCATACCCGTTTTCGGTATCTGCTATGGCCATCAACTGCTTGCTAAGGCCGCAGGGGGGCTGGTCGATTTCCATCCACGAGGCAGAGAGATTGGTACGGTTTGTGTTAATCTCCTTCCAGGTTGCTCTGCTGACCCTGTCTTCCAGGCTCTCCCGAAATCATTCCTTGTCCATGTTACTCATTCACAGACCGTGTTGCGTCTGCCAAAGGCAGCTGTACGTTTGGCGGCCAATACTCATGAGCCTAATCATGCCTTTCGCCTTGGAGAATGTGCGTGGGGAGTCCAGTTTCACCCGGAATATGATGTCGGGATAATGCGATCCTATATACGGGAACAGGCAAACGAACTTGAATCGGCGGGAATGGAAGTCTCACGACTCCTGGATGGGGTTTCAGAAACCCCGACAGCGGCTCAAATACTCCAAACATTCGGCAGTCTTGTTGTTGAACGGCTGGGCCGGCAACGGCAGGTAGCTGACCTCTCACAACGCCAACTCTTCAGGAATATCAATAGGCATAGCGGGTAATTCCATTTCCAAATCAAGCACTCCCTTTGTTGGTCCTTCGACAGGCTCAGGACAGGCTTAGAATTTATGGTCGGTCATGGTGAGCTTGTCGAACTACGCCTTGTTGCCTCCTCCTTGCCGCCTTGTTATTCTTTGAAAGCAAAATGGTATAACTTTAATCTTTTTGAACATTATTGTTGTAAATTTGGCCGGTTCGGTTTAGAAGTCTGCGGCGCCGGAAAAAACCGGTCAAATTATTTACTATTCTGAAAGGAGATTCCTATGGAACCGATTAAAATCATGCCGTGTCTGGATATGAAAAACGGACGCGTGGTGAAAGGTGTTCATTTCGTTGATATAAAAGAAGCGGGTGATCCGGTGGAGAACGCTGCTTTTTATCAGGCCGAGGGAGCGGACGAGCTGGCCATGCTGGATATCGCCGCCACTCTGGAAAACCGCAAAACGCGTCTGGAATGGGTAAAGAATGTTTCGGCAGTGCTCAGTATTCCTTTGACCGTCGGCGGGGGCATATCAACCCTGGAAGACATTGAGATGGTTTTAGCCGCCGGAGCGCGCAAGGTTTCCATGAACAGTGCGGCGGTGAAAAATCCGGAACTGGTCCGCCAGGCGGCTCAAAAATACGGTGCGGATAAAATAACGGTGGCGATTGATGCGAAAAGAAATGCCGCGATGCCTTCGGGGTTTGAGCTGGTTGTCTCCGGCGGCACGCTGCCGGTAGCCAAGGATGCCGTCGAATGGGCCAAAATGTGTCAGGAGCTCGGTGCGGGCGTTATTCTGCCCACCAGCATGGATGGGGACGGCACCAAGGCGGGTTATGATATCGAATACACAAAAGCGATCTCTTCGGCCGTTTCTCTGCCGGTGGTGGCTTCCGGGGGTGCGGGGAAACTGGAGGATTTCTATGAGGCTGTTGTTAAAGGCGGAGCCTGCATTCTGCTTGCCGCGTCCGTCTTTCATTTCCGGATGATTAAAATTAAGGAAGTAAAAGATTACCTGAAGTCAAAAGGGCTTACTGTCGCCTGATATTTTTTAAAGTTTTTTGTAATGCCGGAGCACCGCCTTGAGAAGGGAAGCGCTGTGTCCAAGTTGGATGTAGGCTTCTTCAGGGGTCATGTTCCGATTTTCAACGCGCAGTTTATAGCCCAGCAGACGGGAGATGTTGGCTATCCGGGCAATTTCACGGATAAGATCGGCTTCAAAATGATCATCCCTCAAGTTGATTTTATACATGTGCCGCTCAATGTTTTCGGGGTGCTCAAGTACAACCTGATCAACTATGCCGTCGTTGGCCTGATGGCGGTTCTTGTTATAATCATCATAGGGGATATTGTGTAAAGGCATGGTCAGATCGCCGATGTAGTGGGCGCAATAGACAATATGATATTCGGCGTACTTGCCGGAATTTAAATACCGTTCATATTCCCGCAGTGCGGCAACAATTGCACCGTAGAGATGGCCTTCGACGTCGGACACGTCGTTTGTTTTATTGTATCGGCTGATCTGTTTTGTTACCGTTTCCGCAGTGACTTCGGATTCGCTGTTGTTGTTATACCAGTGGTTGAAATATTCAATATTTCCCGCTTTTATTTTAGCTATGTCGGGTGCGGCGGCATTATACCACATCGGGTATTTTGCCGCTTTAGCCACGGCAAGATGGGTGTTGTCATGCTATCCCCGCGCCGTTCCGGCGAGCGGGAGCAGGAAAAATAAAATAATTGCCGGGTAAACAAATTTTTTCATAGTTGTTGTTTCTGTGTCAGTCTGCGGGCGCAAAATATTATTAGCAGAGTGTTGACAAACCTCTGTTTTACAGGCTGTTCAAAAAGGTTTAGATGCAAGGCACCGCAAAAACTGCATCGCAAACCGTGGTTCGACAAGCTCACCATGACTGACCATCAGCTTTAAGCCTGCCCTGAGCCTCGCGAAGGGCCAACAAAGGTAGCGCTGAATTTGGAAATGAAATCAGTGAATAATTTTCCTGTCAATTGTTACAGGCTTGCTTCCCTCGTGTTCAATCATGTTGCCGGCGTCCGGATTGCCCCGGAAACGCAGAACGTTGAGCATGAATATCTCCAGCTTGTTGATGACATTGGGCGTCAGGAGATTGCCGTCGATCTCAATGGAGATCACGGGGTACTTTCGCTCCCGCGCCCACGGCGTAATCAAACCTTCTATGACGCGTCCAATAAGGCAGGCAAAGGGTGAAATGTTGACAATGCCGGAGTATCCGTCCATCATAGCCGTCGCCGCCACTCCGCTGGAGATGCTGATTTCCGAATAAAGCTCCTGATTCACGAAAAACTTCTCGGTGTTTTTCATAATTTTGGTCATGTCGTGCGGAGTTTTGGGAATCAGGTTTGTAGATCCCAGCGCCTCGCTCACTTTTT
>DAOQVG010000119.1:0-6097 GCA_035341435.1 Smithellaceae bacterium | reverse complement strand
GTTTTTCCCGGATCGCAGGGCGGCCCGCTCATGCACATTATTGCAGCTAAAGCCGTTGCTTTCAAAGAGGCGCTGTCTCCGGAATTTAAAGAATATCAGCAGCAGATTCTGAAAAATGCGCAGGCGATGGCCGATGAGCTGAAAAATCAGGGTTTCCGCCTCGTCTCCGGCGGAACGGATAATCATTTGATGCTGGTAGATTTAACCCCGAAGGGCGTAACCGGCAAAGAAGCTCAGGAAGCGCTCGATCGCGCCGCCATTACGGTAAATAAGAACGGCATCCCCTTCGATACCAAAGGGCCCATGATTACCAGCGGCATCCGCATCGGTACGCCGGCGGTGACCACCCGCGGCATGAAAGAAAACGAAATGCGCTTGATCGCTTCTTACATCGCCGACGTTGTGGCGAATATCAACGACGAAAGTAAGATTCAGGCTGTAGCCCAGGAAGTCAAAAAGCTTTGCGACCGGTTTCCGCTGTACGCGCAGAGAATTAAAAAAGGATAAGCCGGATTTAAACTGAAAAGCCGGGCAGAGAAAATGCGGGAAAATATGACGGAACTCAAAACAGCTTCCCCAGATGCAGCGCCGAGAGGTAATCATCGTCCCGATTGGGATACATATTTTCTGGATATAGTGGAACTTGTCGCCCGGCGCAGCACCTGCCGGAGGCGGGCGGTGGGCGCCGCGCTGGTCTGTGACCGCCGCATTCTCGCTACCGGATATAACGGAGCTCCTTCTAAACTGGCGCATTGCCTGGACGTCGGCTGCCTGCGGGAGCAGCTTAAGGTCCCGTCCGGCGAACGCCATGAATTATGCCGCGGTCTCCACGCGGAGCAAAATGTTATTATTCAGGCGGCTTTGCACGGAGTCAGCACAAAAGGTTCCACTCTCTACTGCACCAATCACCCTTGTGTTATCTGTGCGAAAATGATCATCAACGCGGGAATTGTCCGCATCGTTATCCGCGACGGCTATTCCGACAAACTGGCGGCGGAGATGCTTGGGGAGGCAGGTATTACAGTCAAGCAGATATGACGACATCGTAAAAAAGCCGGATGCTGCGTGGCGCTTCATCCTTCGTCACTGCGGCGTACGCTAAGTATGCCTCATTCCTCAGGATTCACGCGTCTTGCCTGCGGCCTTTTTACGATGTCGTCTGGTAATTGCGAATTTTATAACTTTTTACGAGTCAAGCAGATTTAAATCCAGACAGGGAAAAACCATGAAGTGCCCGTTTTGCGCACATGCCGAAAACAAGGTTATCGATTCGCGGATCAGTAAAGACGGCAAGGCTATCCGTCGCCGCCGGGAATGCATGGGCTGCGGCAAGCGCTTTACCACGTATGAATTTGTCGAAGACATTCTGCCGATGGTGGTCAAGAAGGACGGCCGCCGCGAAGTATTTGACCGCATGAAAATCCGCAACGGCGTGATGAAAGCCTGCGAAAAGCGTCCGATCAGCATGGAGGCGATAGAGAAACTGGTGGAAAACGTCGAACAGGACTGCCAGGAATATCAGGGCGATGAGATTCCTTCCACTGTGATCGGCGAAAAAGTAATGAATGAACTCAAGACGCTCGACGGAGTTGCCTATGTCCGGTTTGCGTCGGTCTACCGTCAGTTCCGCGATGTTGGCGAGTTTATGGCGGAGTTGAATGATCTATTGAGCAAGGATAAGAAATAACTTTTATGTTTACCGGAATTGTGGAAGGGCTGGGGAAAATCAAGCGCCTGACGATGAAAGGCGCCGACGCTGTGCTGGAAATTGAAAGCGGCATCAGTCTGGTTGACGTCAACATCGGCGACAGCATTGCCGTGAACGGCGCCTGTCTTACCGTTACATCCAAAACGGAAAAGACTTTTATCGCCGATGTTTCCGCGGAATCACTGAGCAAGACAACACTTCAGCATTTGAAATCCGGAGAAAAAGTCAATCTGGAAAAGTCCCTGCGGGTTGGGGGTTTTGTCGGCGGCCATTTTGTGCTGGGGCACGTGGACGGCACGGCCCGCATCCTTTCCCGAACGCAAAAGTCCGGCTCGCTTATTCTGGCCGTAGAAATGGATGAAAAGCTGGCGCGCTATGTCGTGGAGAAAGGATCGGTGGCGATAGACGGGGTGAGTCTGACGGTGAACAAGCTTGAAAAAGGCCGTTTTTATGTTAATATGATCCCGCATACCGCGGCTGTAACGGCACTGGAGGCAAGAAAAGAAGGGGATTGGGTCAATATCGAAACGGACGTTTTGGGTAAATATGTGGAAAAACTGTTGCAAACTCCGCGGGGAATAGATAAGGGATTTTTAGAGGAACATGGTTTTCTGTGACATCTTTGTAAAGATTATGTCGCCAACCAATTTGCAGATAAGTAAGGATAAATAAAATGGCAATAAGCAGTATTCAGGAAGCAATTGAAGATATACGCAACGGGAAGATGGTGATTCTCGTTGATGATGAGGATCGTGAAAATGAAGGCGATCTGTGCATGGCGGCGCAGTTTGTGACGCCGGAAGCAATCAATTTCATGGCGCGCTACGGTCGTGGTTTGGTTTGTTTAACAATCAATGAGGAACTGGCGGCCAGACTTCATCTCCGGCCGATGGTGCAGGAAAATAAGGCGCGTTTCCAAACGGCTTTCACTGTTTCGATTGAAGCCCGCAACGGCGTATCCACCGGGATATCGGCGGCGGATCGGGCCACAACTATTCAGGCGGCGGTTAATCCCGCAGCGAAGGCGGAAGATCTGGTAAGTCCCGGTCATGTTTTTCCGATCATCGCCCGCAAAGGCGGTGTTCTGGTGCGCACCGGGCAGACGGAAGGTTCAGTGGATTTATGCCGGCTGGCCGATTTGACTCCCTCCGGCGTCATCTGCGAAATCATGAAAGATGACGGGACGATGGCGCGGATGGCCGATCTGGAAATATTTGCCGAAACGCACAACTTGAAGATTGTCACCATCGCCGATCTGATCGATTACCGGATGCAGAATGAATCCCTCATCCACAGAATGGCCGAAGCGAAAATCCCCACCTGCTTCGGCGGTGATTTTAAGATCATCGTTTATGAAAATGATGCGGACGACTGGCAGCATATAGCCCTGGTTAAGGGTGATATTACGGCTGATGACGAAGTGCTGGTGCGCGTTCATTCGGAATGCCTGACCGGTGATTTGTTTGGCTCAGAGCGCTGCGATTGCGGCGATCAGCTGCACCGGGCGATGGCTATGGTGGAAAGAGAAGGCAAAGGTGTAATAGTTTATATGCGCCAGGAAGGCCGGGGAATCGGTTTAGTGAATAAAATTAAAGCCTATGCTTTACAAGAGCAGGGACAGGATACGGTTGAAGCCAATCTTGCCCTGGGATTCAAGCCTGATTTAAGAGACTACGGCATCGGGGCCCAGATTCTTGTTGATCTGGGGGTGCGCAAGATGAAGCTGATGACCAATAATCCCAAGAAAATTGTCGGTCTGCAGGGCTACGGGATTGAGATAGTCAAGCGGGTTCCAATTGAAATCGACCCCAATGAAAACAATTTCCGATACATGAAGACGAAGCAGGATAAGATGGGGCACCTTTTAAAATTATAGACAAGGATGGTAAGTATTAATGCCGAAATTAATAGAAGGAAAGATTGTCGCCAAAGGAATGAAATTTGGCATCGTCGCCAGCCGGTTTAACGATTTTATCTGCGGCCGGTTGATTGAAGGGGCTATCGATGCGTTAACGAGAGCCGGGGCCGACGAGAAGGATATCGTGATCTGCAAAGTGCCGGGCGCCTTTGAACTGCCCCTGACGGCGAAGAAGATGGCTAAAAGTAACCGCTTTGATGCCATCATTTGTCTGGGAGCCGTCATTCGCGGGGCTACACCTCATTTTGAATACATCAGCGCCGAGGTTTCCAAGGGCATTGCCAGTGTGGGGCTCGAAACGGAAATTCCGGTGGTCTTTGGCGTTCTGACAACGGACAACATTGAGCAGGCAATCGAACGCGCCGGGACGAAGTCCGGCAACAAAGGTGCGGATGCCGCCATGTCGGCAATAGAAATGGTGGATCTGTTTAAGAAGATACAATAATTCCTGGCTATGCCAGGTAACTCTAAATAAGAATGAACAAGGGGTTGCAACCCCTTGTTCTCGTTTATTAGCAGCGGTTTGCTGTTTGAGGTTTTAATGCACGTACGGAGAAAGGCGCGCGAAGTCGCCTTACAGGTTCTTTACGGTCTTAATTTTGTAAATCTTGATGTTCAGAAGGCTCTGGATCTTTTCTGGGGTAATTTTGCCGCGCCCAAAGAAGCCAAGGAATTTGCGGAATCTTTGGTGGAAGGCACCTGGAGCCACAAAGAAGAACTGGATCAGTTGATCGCGGCCAGCTCCGATAACTGGTCGCTGGGCCGGATGCCCAAAGTAGACATCAGTATTTTACGTATGGCGGTCTTTGAGTTTCTTTACTGCCCCGATATTCCACCCAAAGTTACTTTAAACGAAGCAATTGATCTGGGGAAAACTTTTGGTTCGGAAAACTCCGGTTCTTTCATCAACGGCATTTTAGATGCCATTAATTTTAAATTAGAAAAGAAAAATGCAAGTAGCTCTCTCGACTGAATCGCCGGATTTGCCGGCGCATAAATGCCTGGCGCTGGGTATTTTTTCCGATGAAAAGCCGCCGCGGGGTGTCTGCGGCTTTATTGACTGGCGGCTCAACGGTTTTATTTCCCGGGAAATAAAACAGGGCCGAATTTTGGGCAGATTCGGCGAAAAAGTAATTATTCCCTTCCCCGGAAGAATTAATACGGAAATTCTGCTGCTTTTCGGCCTGGGGGCTCTTGCCGAAAGTAATTACGATCGAATTTATGCATCCGCTTATAGTATTGTTCAGGTAGTAGACAGGATGAAACTTACCGGCTTTGCTTTCGATTTGCCCGGAGACAATCGCAGCGCTCTGACAACCGCCGGTATTGTGGAAACCATGATAACCGGTTTTTTTGATTATTTGTCCAAAGATGTGGAGAAACTTGCCGGTATGACCTCCAGCATCGTCACTTCCGCCGATAATGCGAAAAAAATAGCACTCGGCATCCAAAACTTCAAATCCCGCGTCAAAGACATGGGCAGCATTGACGCCGGCGCTCTGGAAGGCAGTTTCGCCTGAATAATTCCGTTGCCAAATCAATGATGCTACCGCTTCGATAGTAAACAGCAGTCCTGATTTTATACAGTTGCAGATTTATGCACGGCGTCAGGCAGACCGATAAAGAGGGATAAGCAAGTTATTCCCGTGGGCTGGAAGAGCCGCTCGTAATACACACCATAACTGATCAACAGAAATAAAGGAAGTAAGATGAAAAGAACAGCCATGACGAATCAAAAATTACTGGAAGAAATAGCCGCTTTAAAAGAGCAAAACCGCGAGATGAAAGAAGCGGCGGCCAATCACGCGCAGGTGGAAGAGGATTTGCGTAAACGCTGCCGTTATCTGTCCGACCTGGTGGAATACAGCGGCAACATAATCTGCATCAAAGATCGTGAAGGGCGTTATGAACTGGTCAACCGCAAGTGGGAAGAAGTTACAGGATGGAAACGCGGGGATGTTATCGGCCGGACATGCAAAGAATTATTTCCCGGGCCGGTATGCAGACAGTTCGAGCAAAATGATAATGAGGTCATGGAATCAGGATTGGTAACGGAAATGGAGGAAACCCTCGAAAATGGGCAGGGAATGCGGTACTTTATCACCATCAAATTTCCTCTGCGCTGCGATGATGGTATAATCGGGCGTGTAGGCATCGTCGTGACGGAAATCACGGCCCGCAAGCAGGCCGAAATCGAGCGGGAAGCGGCCCTTGATGAACTGAGCAAAAGCAGATCATTGGTACGTGCTATTACGGATTCGGCGCGGGATGCCATATTGATGATGGACCCTGCAGGTTGTGTTTCTTTCTGGAATCCGGCGGCGGAAAAAATATTTGGCTACACGAACAAGGAAGCTGTAGGAGCAAACCTGCATCAGCTTATCGCTCCCGAACGTTTTCAGGAAGCGCATTATAAGGTATTTAACCGATTAAAAAAAACCGGACGCAGCAAAATGCTGGACAAGACTGTT
>DAOQVG010000118.1:0-6104 GCA_035341435.1 Smithellaceae bacterium | reverse complement strand
ACATATCCTAAATTATATTTTTCGGCAAGATACCCCATATCACCGACATTGCTGACGATAAACGGTTTTTTAGCGGAAATTCCTTCCGACAGCACCAGGGGAATACTTTCACTGCGGGAAGGGATAACCAGACAATGAACATTGCCGATCAGCTTTGTAACGTCGGCGTCTTCCAGTCTGCCGGTCATTATCACGTTTTCTTCCAGAGATAAACCGGCAATAAGTTCTTCCAGGTTTTTTCTTTCATCACCCGCCCCGACCAGATAACAACGAAATGCTGTCCCCTGGGCACGGAGAACCGCGCAGGCTTTGATGAGAAGATCCTGGCCTTTAACAGGATGCAATCTGCCGACGCAGCAAAAGGTAAAACGATCGGCGTCATTCTTCTGCCGGAAACCGCCGCTATTTTTATTTTCCGGCGTTCTGGCTGTTGCAGCGAAAAAACATTCCTTGCCGGAGGCGAGAGCCGACGTTCTTTTACAGAGATCAAAACCATCGGCGAAAAGCAGAGCGCTCTTTTTGGAGACCTGCTTGATCAATGGGCGGATCAGAGCATTGGCGCCGGCAATATAAACATCCGAGCCCAGAGCCCGGCATGCATAGGGAATGCCGGAAAATATGGAGAGAATCCGGGCGATAAATCCCGCGGGTATCAGCCACTCGGCAAAGATTATATCCGGCTGCCAGGTGCGGCAGATTCGCCGGCCCGCGAAAAAGCCGTTGAATAAATATTGTCCGACCAGAAAAACACCAAAAATTCGCCTTTGGATCAACTCCACCAGCGGAGTATTCCCGCCGTGCCAGCCAAACCAGGTGACATCGCAACCCGGCCACAGCGAAGAGCGAATTGTGCGGGGGGTATCGCAATTCTGGGTGAGAACATGAACCCGTACCCCCCGGCCGTTGAGCGCCCGGATAGTATCAGGAATGAACATGCCGGCTATACTGTCTTTGTAGGGGAAGCTGCTTGTAATTAACAGTATTTTCATTATTAGGACTTGTAGAGCCTTTCGTTGTCCTGAATATCCATCCACATAGCGAATAAAAGCGATTGGAAACTGCCGCTGAAGAGGAAAAAGAAAGCAAGCATTGTTACCGGGGAAACCGCTTCGCCCGAAAGAACGAGGGTAATGATTTTTATAAAATAAGGGATGGAAAAAAAACCGAGTACGAATGAAAAGTGGTACAGTAAAAACAAAGGATGAAAATCGCGAAACAGGTACTTAATCCACAATCTCTTAAAAAATGACTTAAACAGCAAACACGATATCTTCGGGATGACCCGGGTTATTTTCATTTTAGACATTTCCCCGATGTTGTAAACGGGCTTGATTTTTACTTCCTTCAATGTGCAGAAGGCAATATTGAGTTTGACCAGCATATCGTTGGGCATGCCGTAAGTTTTATAGATATCATGCAGGGTAATGGCGTTCAGGGCGTTGAGAGAAATTGCGGTGAAACCGGTTTGAGTGTCCGATACATGCCAGTAACCGGATGCTATTTTTGTTAAAATTGATAAAATGGAATTGCCGAAAAAACGTGTTTTGGGAATGACCAGACGGGCGCTGCCATGAATCAGGCGGTTGCCCTTAACATAATCTATGTTTTCATTTATAACCGGCAGGCAGATGGATTCGAGCTCGGCCGGGTCCATCTGACCGTCTCCCGCCATTACCGCCGTGCAGTCGATGTTATTGTCGCGGCACCATTTGTAGCCGCGGGCGATAGCAGCGCCGACGCCGCCGTTTTTAAGATGATTAATTAAAATAACCCGGTCGGTGGACGGATTGTCGTTGACTATATGTGATGCAACAAAAAAATTAATATCTGCCTGCTGTTGTTCTTTTAGTAATATATCCGCACGGTTGTATTGGTTTTCGGAATCTACTGCATCACCGGTTTCAGTGCCGGAAAGAGGAAGGAGGTTATTTTTGTTTATAAATTGCGCCACGACATCCGCCGTCTTGTCGCTGGAGCAATCATTGACAACGATTATCCGGTCGACAAAAGCGGGCATTGTTTCTATGACCCGTCGTATTTGTTTTTCTTCATTGTAAGCGGGAACGACAACGGCAACTTTTTTGTTCATCAGCATTTAAGGAACTCCACGCGTCGATAATCTCCTGTCCTTACTCTCTTTAACGGGATTTGTCCAAAAAAATATGATTATTATGTCGGAATTTACTGGATTTTCTTTAGCAAACGAGGATGTGATCGTTTAATTAAAGTTCCTGCTGTTATTACAATTGCCGGTATTCATCAGCGGAAGTACCCCCCCGTTTTTCAGGAAATCGTCAATCCTGTTTATTTTCGATTTAATTTCCGAAATTAGCCGCAGCCGGAGAACATGCTGCAATAAATCGATGCAATTACCCGTATCCAAGGATTAATCAGTACATTTTTCTTGCATTACAAAAGATAATCAATTACATGACCGATGGTAAATAGTGCAATTTGACTCATTTTGTTAAAAACGAGCGGTAAATAATCCGCGTTGACATTTGTGAGGGGACTAATTATATAGTCCGCAGAAATCCCGAGGCGAGAGTGGCGGAATTGGCAGACGCACTGGACTTAGGATCCAGCGGGCAACCATAAGGGTTCAAATCCCTTCTCTCGCACCATTACTCATAGAAATTGCCAAACATTTCACGCTAAAAAGGAGATAAAGTAGTGAGTCCAGTCGCCATAAAAATGGAAGAATTAAGTGCGGTTAAGAAGAAGCTGACATTTGAAATACCCTGGCTTGATGTTAAGGAAGAGCTTGATGCCGTTTACAGGGAAATTGCTAAAAAAGCTAAGTTAAAAGGTTTCCGTCCCGGAAAAGCGCCACGCAAGGTATTGGAGGCATATTTCAAAGAACAGGCAGAAGAAGATGCCATCAACAATATCATCAATAAACATTGTTGGCAGGAACTGGAAAGTAAAGGATTATTGCCTGTTTCCAAACCTGAAATTTCTCAGGAAGGATTAAAGGAGAACACCGATTTTTCCTTCAGTGCATCTTTTGAAACAGAGCCTCAAATAGAGCCCAAAGGTTACAAAGGGATGGAGCTGGAGAAGGAAAATATAATCATAACCGATAAAGATATCGAGAACAGACTTGAGCAGATTCGGCAAATGTATGCCACCATGGAGGATCTGCAAGAAGAAAGACCGGCCAGGAAAAGTGATTTCGTCACGATTGACTTTACGGGCACTTTAGATGGAGAACCGGACAATGATCTCAATGCGGAAAATTATTTTCTGGAAATTGGCTCGGGGAGATTCATTCCGGGTTTTGAAGATCAACTGGTCGATATGAAAGCTGGCGAAAGCAAAACCTTTAATATTACTTTTCCCGACGACTATCAGAAAGATAAATTCGCCGGCCGTGAAGTAAGTTTTACGATCACCATGAAGACCATCAAAGAAAAGAAATTGCCGGAGCTGGACGAAGAATTCATCAAAAATTTTGAAAAATACAACACTTTGGAAGATTTGAAGAAGGACATCGTTAAATCGCTGGAGGAAGAGAGTAAAACGATGTCGGAGTCCAAATTGCAGCAATCCATAATCGAAAATCTGCTGAAAGAAAACGAAATTGAGGTCCCGCCGTCACTCGTCGAAAAGCAGATTTATTATATGATGGCGGATGCACACCGCAGAATGTTGACGGCTGGCATGGATGAGCAAAGTGCGCTGGATATCAGCTTCAAAATGCATGACAATTATAAGGAAGAGGCCGCCAAAATAGTTAAGACATTCCTCATCCTGAAAGCGATCGCCGAAAAGGAATCCTTTATAGTGGAAGATACGGATGTAGATAAACATATTGCTGAATTGGCCGAAAAACACGGCCGGGATTATCAACTATTAAAAGGCGCCTACGAAAAAGATGATAAAAAAGACAGTCTGAAAGTTGAATTGGCCCAAAAAAAGGTATTTGACTTTATCCAAGAGCATGCCAATATTAAGGCCATTGAAAAAACAGGTATGAGTCCGGAGGTTAAAGAGTGACACTAATTCCCATGGTGGTTGAACAGGATGGCCGGGGTGAGAGGGCATATGATATCTACTCACGGCTGTTAAAGGATCGGATAATATTTTTAGGAACAGCCATAGATGATAATGTAGCTAATCTGATTGTAGCGCAGCTGCTTTATTTGGAAGCGGAAGATCCGGACAAGGAAATTTTCTTTTATTTGAATTCTCCCGGCGGTCAGGTAAGTTCAGGTATGGCCATTTATGATACGATGCAATATATTAAACCGGCGGTATCGACCGTCTGCATGGGGCAGGCCGCGAGTATGGCCGCCGTGCTTTTAGCGGCGGGAGAAAAGGGGAGAAGGTTTTCGTTGCCCCACGCCCGGATATTAATCCACCAGCCGCTGGGAGGCTTTCAGGGACAGGCGACGGACATCGATATACAGGCCAAAGAAATTTTAAGATTAAAAGATGAGCTGAATAGCATTTTAGCTGATTTGACAGGGAAATCGCTTGCCCAGATAACGCAGGATACGGAACGTGATTATTATATGAGCAGTGCGCAAGCTAAGGATTATGGATTAATTGATGAAGTTATATCAAAAAAGCCGGCGATTCCAGTTAATAAATAAAGGAGAAGCCACGTGATTAAAAAAAGTAAGGACAATCGGTCAGGACAGGGTATGCTTTTTTGCTCATTTTGCGGAAAAATGCAAAGTGAAGTAAAAAAACTGGTAGCTGGCCCGACGGCGTATATTTGTGATGAATGTATAGAGCTTTGCCGTTGTATTATTGAAGAAGATGAAGAAAAGGCGATACAGCCGGATAACAAGAAAGAGCTGCCTGAACCCAAGGAAATAAAGAAGTTTCTCGATCAATACGTTATCGGGCAGGAAAGGACCAAGAAAATTTTATCCGTTGCGGTCTACAATCATTACAAACGCTTATCGTCGCATGTAGACGCCGACGGCGTGGAGATTCAAAAAAGCAACGTGCTTCTGATTGGTCCCACCGGTTCCGGAAAAACTCTGCTGGCTAAAACGCTGGCCAAGATTCTTAATGTGCCGTTTACCATCGCGGATGCGACGACGTTAACGGAAGCGGGTTATGTCGGTGAAGATGTTGAGAATATCATTTTAAGCCTGCTGCAGAATGCCGATTATGATGTCAGCAAGGCATCAAAAGGCATCGTTTATATTGATGAAATAGACAAGATTGCCAAGAAGTCGGGCAATCCTTCCATCACCAGGGACGTCTCCGGTGAAGGAGTTCAGCAGGCTCTGCTGAAAATTATGGAAGGAACAATGGCCAACATTCCTCCCAAGGGTGGCCGCAAACATCCGCAGCAGGAATTCATTCAGGTGGATACCGCCAATATTCTGTTTATCTGCGGTGGGGCTTTTAATGACCTGGAAAGCATTATCTCCAAGCGACTCGGCGCAAATACTATGGGGTTTGGAGCTAAAATAAAGAGTAAAAAGGGAAAACGAATAGGTGAAGTTCTGGCGTCAGTCCGGGCGGAAGATTTGTTGAAATTCGGTTTAATTCCGGAATTCATCGGACGTTTGCCGGTTATTGCGACGCTGGATGATCTTGACGAAGCCAGCTTGATCAGAATTTTAGTGGAACCCAAGGACTCCATCATCAAGCAATACAAAAAGCTTTTTGAACTGGAAAATGTAAATTTAAAATTTACCGATGGAGCGTTGCGGGCCGTGGCTAAACTCTCTGTGGAAAGAAAATCCGGCGCCCGCGGGCTGCGTTCAATCCTGGAAAATACCATGCTCGATGTAATGTATGAAATTCCTTCGCAGCCTGATGTTAAAGAATGCGTCATCAATGAAGAAGTAGTTACCAATAACGAGAAGCCGATTTTGATATACGAACCAAAGTCTGAATCGGCTTAAGAAAATATGGAAAAGAATTATGTTAGATCAAAAAGATGATATTGAATTAGAAAAATCAAATGAAGAAGACACCACTTTGGTGATACCGCTCCTGCCGTTGAGAGATGTGGTTGTCTTTCCTCATATGATAGTGCCTTTATTTGTTGGACGGGAAAAGTCAATAGCTGCTCTGGAATCAGCAATGAAGGCCGAAAAAGGCATTTTTATGGTGGCGCAGAAAAATGCCAAAAA
>DAOQVG010000117.1:0-6105 GCA_035341435.1 Smithellaceae bacterium | reverse complement strand
TTTGTCTATGAATGAAAATATCGGTTATGCCTCAGTTGCCGCAGTTGATGCCTGGGTGGATGCCGGTTTTAAAGTTTTGGACAGCGAAGATGACGCCGTAGATTGGGATACAGGTGTTATATCCGGATCAGGAATCGGGGGAATGGACACTATTTCCCAGACGCTCGTACCGATGGTTAATGAAGGTAAAGTGCGGCGTATGGGCAGCAGGATCGTTGAACAGGTCATGAACAGCGCAACCAGCGGCTGTATCGGCGGTATAATCGGCGCCGGCAACCAGGTCACCTCTAATTCTTCGGCTTGCAGCACCGGCAATGAGGCGATTATTGAAGGCCTTTGGCGAATCAGAATGGGATTGGCCAAACGGATGGTGGTCGGCGGTTCGGAAGCCGCCTCTCCGTATATCTGGGGTGGATTTGATGCCATGAAGGTTATCTGCCGTAAATTTAATGATAATCCGGCGGCCGGTTCCCGACCGATGAGCGCTTCCGCCTGCGGTTTTGTTCCGGGATCGGGAGGAGCACTGCTGGTTTTGGAGGATCTGGAAACGGCGCTGGCAAGAGGCGCCAGAATTTATGCGGAAATAATCGGCGGCAACGTTAACAGCGGTGGACAGCGGATGGGTGGATCCATGACCGCTCCCAACCCCGAAGGGGTAAAAAGATGTATCCGGGCGGCGGTTGCCGACGCCGGCATAGAATTTGCTGATATAGATGCTGTTAACGGCCATTTGACGGCGACATTTGCCGACCCGTATGAAGTTAAAAACTGGGCGGCGGCTTTAGAGCGCACCCCGGAGAATTTCCCGTATATCAATGCCACAAAATCGATGGTCGGGCATTGTCTGGGAGCGGCCGGATCAATCGAGTGTGTGGCCACAGTCCTGCAGCTTTATAAGGGCTTTTTACATCCGTCGATCAACTGCGAAGATGTTCATCCCGAGATTGAACAATATGCCGGAAAGATTCCGCAGAAATGCATCGAGTTTCCGCAGCTGCGGATTGTCGCCAAAGCCGGTTTTGGTTTCGGAGACGTCAACAGTTGTCTAATATTTAAAAAATGGGAAGAAAAATAATTATATGAAAAGGAGCTAAGCAACATGGACGAGAAAAAAATATTTGAGGAAATGGTTAATATTTTAAAGGCTTATACAAAAGATGTGTCGCTTTTGGAAAAAGCGGATATGAAGACGCATATTTTAAATGATTTGAAGGTCAATTCCGCCCGCCTGGTTGACGTAATCATTAAATGTGAAGATGTCTATGGAATCAGCATCGATGATGACGAAGCGGATAAAATTCGGACAATCGGCGACGCCGTTGCGGTAATCAAACAAAAACTTGGGTAAAACAAATGGATAGAAAATCCGAATTGTTTCTTCAGGTGCAATACTATGTGGGACGAATTGCCGTTTTCTTGATTGCACCCCTGTATTTTTTTATTGCCCGGCTGCTGTTTTATCGGGTTCATAATTTAAAAGAGATCCGCCGTCAATGTGCCGGGGAGTTGTCCCGGCACAAGGGCCCCTGGATTATTTGTGCCAATCATCTGACGATGATCGATTCCTTTCTTTTGACTTATGCGATCTTCAGCTTCGGCGCATACTTGAAGGATTACAAGAAAATACCATGGAATCTGCCGGAAAGAAGCAATTTTCAGAAAAATATTGTCTTGGCCGTATTATGTTATCTTTCCAAATGCATTCCGGTCGACCGTGGCGGTCCCCGGGAAAAGACAAAGCAAATGCTGGAAAAATGCATGTATCTGATGCGCAGCGGTCAAAACATTATGATCTTTCCGGAAGGCGGGCGTTCCCGCACCGGAAGAGTGGATAAAGAAGGATTTTCGTACGGCGTCGGACGTTTTATCCAGGACGTGGAAAACTGTAAGATTATGTGCGTCTATATGCGGGGCGACAGACAGGCTACCTATGGCTTCATACCGGCCTGGGGAGAAAAATTTCATGCCCAGGTGGAGGTCTTTTCACCCGTACGTGCCACTGCCGGCGGACTGCGCGCCCAGCGTGAATATGCGGCGCAGATTATTGACAAGTTGGTGCAAATGGAGGAAAAGTATTTTGTCTTGCATCGGCAACGATGTCGTGGATTGGAAGCATCCGGCAAACTTGAACAAAAGCAGGGATTTCCGGTATCTGAAGAAAATCCTCACCAGTGCTGAGATTGAATTTATCTGTAATTCGGAATATCCGGATAAGGCGCTCTGGTCGTTTTGGGCCTGCAAGGAAACAGTATACAAGACGATCAGAAAGTCTTATGCCGGATTACCTTTTCTGCCGCGGCAGTGGTCGGTTAGGTTGAACAGACGCAACAGTATGTTTACGGAGGGTGAAGTTATCATTGCCGGCGCAGATCCTGTTTTTGTCCGAATTTTTGACCTGCCGGCAGGCTGCATGCATTGTATTGGTGCGGATAATTTAACTGATCTGAATGATATCATCTGGGGCATTGAGATTTTGCCGGAATCTGCCTCAGGCGAAGATAACGAACCTTCGTCGTTTGGGCGCAGATGCCTGACCCGGAAGCTGGCTGGTCTTTACCAGTTAAATTTTCGGGAACTGGAAGTAAGGAGAGGCACAGAGGGCGGTGAGCTTCAACCACCTCAATTGTATTACGAAAATAAAAAGACTCCTTTCGACATCAGTTTGAGCCACGATGGAAAATTTGTGGCCTACGCATTTTTTAAACGATTAAATTAGACGGTCCCGCAAAAAAATATGAAAAATTTGAGTTGATTCCTGTTCGTTTATCAATTAAAAGCCATAGTGAAATTTATTTAACATGTGGCCGGGTCCCGCGCAACGGAGGCTTGTGAACCCCGTCAGGTCCGGAAGGAAGCAGCGGCAGCAATGTCCGATGTGTGTTGCGGTAAACCTGGCCACCAGTTTATTTACGTGCCATTCTGCTTTCAAAGCGTGACTTCCAGGTTACCAGGTAATAATTTTATAAGTTCAGGACGCCAAGGCTTTAGCCAATAAAGACAGCCTTCGAGCCTGAATCGGCACGAGGAGTCCAGTTGGAATATCTAGTCTTAGCCCGCAAATTCCGGCCTCAATCTTTTGAAGATGTCGCCGGTCAGGAACATGTCGTCAAAACCCTGCGCAATGCCATCAGCCAGGGGCATGTCGCCCATGCATTTCTTTTCAGCGGGCCGCGCGGCGTAGGCAAAACAACAATCGCGCGAATTCTGGCCAAATCTCTCAACTGTGAAAAGGGGCCGACGCCGACTCCCTGCAACGAATGCCCCAACTGCAAAGAAATTACCGACGGCTCCTCATTGGATGTGCGGGAAATAGACGGCGCCTCCAACCGCGGCATCGATGAAATTCGGGAGCTGCGTGAAAACATTAAATTTGCTCCCGCCGCCGCGCGCTATAAGATATATATAATTGATGAAGTGCACATGCTTACGCGCGAGGCTTTCAACGCGCTCTTAAAAACACTGGAAGAGCCGCCCGCTCATGTAAAATTCATTTTTGCCACCACGGAAAACCATAAAGTTCCCGCGACGATTCTCTCCCGCTGCCAGTGCTATGATTTCCGCAGGATTTCTCTTCGGGAGATTGCCGGAAATTTACAAAAAGTGGCTGCGGCCGAAAAAATCCGGATAAGCGAAGTCGCACTTTCCTGGATCGCCGAAGCCGGCGACGGCAGCATGCGGGATGCCCAGAGTATTTTTGATCAGGTTATATCTTATGCCGGAGTAAATATCAGTGATGCGGACGTCGAAGATATTCTGGGGCTTGTTGACCGCAGATATCTGCTGCGTCTGTCGAAGGCTGTTTTGCAACGAGACGCCGGCGCCTGTCTGATCATTCTGGAAGAGGCCTATATGGCCGGGCTGGATATGCGGCAGTTCTACCAGATGATGCTCAAACATTTCCGTAATATGCTTTTGGTCAAGATCGCCGGGGACGGCAGTTCTTCCTTTGATATCAATGCTGAGCAGATTGCAGCACTGCGCAAGCAGGTCAGTAATACGACACGGGAAACGCTGCAGCGATATCTGGAGATTCTGCTCGGCGAAGAAGACAGCTTTCGCCGGAGCCAGGAAGCTCGGTTGAAACTGGAAACGATTATAGTCCGGATGGCTTATCTGGAGCCGGTAATTCCCCTTGGCGACATCTTATCTACCATTGAAGATATTGAACAGAAACTGCAGCGGGGACTGGTTGCGGAAAATAGCGGTGAACAGGAAGCAAGCGAATCCCCGATAAAAATGCCGGCGGCTTCGGGCGGGCCAATTCCGGGAAATGATGCGGCTGCTGTTGTTGAAGTCCCGGGCAAATACCGCCCGCAAGAGACGCGGGCAATAAATCCTGCCAACCCCGGCAATGATTTTAAAGCTTTCATCAGGAGAGAAAATCCAATTTTGGGAGCGAAGATTGCTTCAGCGGAAGCCGTTGATTTTACGGACGGCAGTTTGACTCTGAGCTTTCCCAAAGGGTATATCTTTCTGGAAGATATCAGTGCTAAAGACCAAAAAGAACAACTGAAGCAAATTGCCGAAGAATTTTTTTCCCAGGAAGTAACGGTCGACATCACGACGATTGATGTTGATAAAGCCAGGGTTAATTCCAACAACGGACGAAAAACCGGCAGCGTAAACGATATTAAGCGGGAAGCGATGAATCATCCTCTTTTGCAGAAGGTTTTGGATGAGTTTGCCGGTGCGGAGATCGTGGATATTAAAACAAGAACCGAGAAAAAACAGGAGGTATGAAAAAGTGCATAATCTGGGCAATATAATGAAGCAGGCAAAAAAAATGCAGGAGAAGATGGGGAAACTGCAGCAGGAATTGGAAGCGAGAACTGTGGAAGCACAGGCCGGCGGCGGTATGGTGAAAGTTGTCGTCAACGGAAAATTTGAAATCGTCTCCCTGCAAATTGAGAAGGATGTAGTCAACCCCGATGATATTGAGATGCTGCAGGACTTGATTGTCGCGGCGGTTAATGAAGGAATCCGCAAGACGCAGGAGATGACCTCACAGGAAATGTCAAAAATTACCGGTGGTTTGAATATTCCCGGGTTGGGACTGTAAAGATTGTTTTATGAAAGCATACGCCCAGCCAATTAAACGCCTGATTTCCGAACTGGCGAAGCTTCCCGGCATTGGTGAAAAAACAGCCGCGCGCCTGGCCAATTATATTTTGCGGGCGACGGAAGATGATGTCCGCAAGCTTGCGGATAGTATTGTAGAGGTTAAACGCAAAATAAAGCTGTGCCGGATCTGCCTGAATCCAACGGAAGAAGATATTTGTCATATTTGCCAGGATCAAACCCGTGATCGGCATGTGATTTGTGTTGTGGAGGAGCCGGACGCTCTGGCTGCCATTGAAGAGAGCGGGGTGTTTCACGGAACTTACCATGTTTTACATGGGGCTTTGGCGCCGCTCGACGGCATCGGTCCCGAGCATTTGCGGCTCAGTGAACTGCTGGTGCGGATCGCTGACGGAAGCATTGAGGAAATAATTCTGGCCACCAATCCCAATGTTCACGGCGAGGCAACAGCTTTGTTGATTACCAACCTGCTCAAAGAAAAAAACATCAAAATAACCCGCATTGCCATGGGTGTGCCTATGGGTGGTGATTTAAAATACATTGATAAAATGACCATTTCCAAGTCGCTGGAATTCCGGCGCGGCATGTAGCATGACGTTTTAAAACAGCCATATGCTGCGTTGCACTTCGTCCTTCGGCGCTGCGGCGTATAAAAAATACGCCTCACTTCTCCGGACTTGTGCGCCTTGCCTCTGACTGTTTTAAAACATCATGCGGGAATAAATTTATGAATATGGAAAAGAAAATAAAAAGAACCATCCGCCGCATTGATACTAAACATGTCACTGCAGCGGTAAAGAAGCTTTTCATCGAAGCCAATACGGACCTGAGCGCCGATGTCATTGCCTCATTGCAGGCGGCGTTGAAAAAAGAAGAATCCGATATTGGCCGGCATGTGATGGCAAAGATAATCGAAAATGCCGGCATTGCCTGCCGGGAGAAAATGCCCCTGTGTCAGGATACCGGCCTGGCGGTCGTCTTTGCGGAAGTGGGGCAGGATGTCCACATTGTCGGCGGCGACCTGCG
>DAOQVG010000116.1:0-6116 GCA_035341435.1 Smithellaceae bacterium | reverse complement strand
ACCGCCTTCGGCGGCAGCTGCACGTTTGAGAAGATCCAGAGGGGTGGTTTCTGGTAAGATAAGCTTAGCGGCACGCCGACCGGTAAAGCTAACAACCCTCCAGAGCCTTGACACCTCTTTGAATTCTCCGTAAAGTTTATTGAATTGCATTGCAGTTTCAAGATCAAGTTCCCGGCGCTTTTTTTTCTCATCCCAATAGTTGATAATAAACCGTCCCAGCGACCAACCCACGACCAGGGGTAACAAAACCAACCCTGTTTTAATAATCTCAAGCCAGACATAATCCCAGAATTGCATTGCCTTACTCCTTAACCATCAGGGCTAGCATGAACCAAATTTGCAATATCATTCCAAATACTCGATCTTTTTTAAACAGCATTCGGATAATTACTAATTCAAGGATTTACCTCCATCGCCAGCTCTCCGCTTCTGGACGGATCATAACCGCCAAGCTCCAGCACCCTGTCACGGAATCTTTGGGAGCGGATCGTTTCCAGCACCGCCTGAATATTTGGATTTTGCAGAAAATCAGTCGGTATCACCAGATCGTATTGTTCTCTGGTCAGTGGGATAAAATCCAGATCAAGGGCTCTGGCGGCGGCATAAATCGCCATGCCGCAATCGGCGGCTCCGCTCAACACATCGACGGCCACGGACATATGAGTAAACTCTTCATGATCATATCCTTTGATGGATTCCGGTTTTATGCCGGACAGGGCCAGGTTGTAGTCGAGCAGGATGCGGGTGCCTGAACCCGGCTGTCTGTTCACGAAGGAAATATCTTCGCGCGCCAGATCAGGAATTCCCTTGATCCCCTTCGGATTGTTCTTGGGAACGATCAGACCCTGCTCCCGCAGAACAAGATGAAAAAGGCTTACTTTAACGCCTTTCAGGTATCTCTGAATATAGGATACATTATATTCGCCCGTCTGCATGTCCAGCAGATGCGAACCGGCAAAATGGCAAACCCCTTTCCGGACAGCGATCAGGCCGCCCAGACTGCCGACGTTGCCCGAGGAAATACGAATATTTTTCCCCGTGATATTTCTTACCTCATCGGCAAGAATGTCCAGCGTAATGTCATGGCTGCCGATCACAACGACCGTGTTCAGCAAATCCTTCTCCTCGATCAGCAGCTCGGCCATTACTTCCTCATCCTGGAGCACACCTTCCGCAAGAGGCGGGATGCGGATAATGCCTTCCGCCCGGGTGAGGGTGGTGATAGAACCGGCGGATCGGGGTAGCGGTGTGGCAATGCAAAGATCACCGACTTTGCCGATATTGACCCGGACAAATTCCTCCGTTCCCAATTTCGAAGGAATGGCTCTCGATGCCCGCACCGCAATGGACGGCCTTTCCGGAGGATTCAAGTCCTGCAGGCTGAAAAGAAGAGGCCGGACGAATTGTTCAAAAGCGAGGATTGCGGAAACGGGATAGCCCGGAATTCCGATAACCGGCTTCCCATTGACCACGCCCAGTATCGTCGGTTTTCCCGGCATCATGGCCACACCGTGGACAAGAACTTCGCCTATTTCCTTGAGAATGCCGGCCGTGTAATCCTTGGAACCGGCGGATGATCCGGCATTGATCAGAATCATATCCGCATCGGAACCCGCCGCACGCAGCAGGACGTCGCGCAAGGCGTCTTCTTCGTCAGGCGTAATATCGAAAATATGCGGTTCTCCGTGCGCCTCACGGACGAGCCCCGCCAGCGTTACGGAGTTCGAGTCGATAATCAGGTTGCTTTTTAATTGGCTGAAATCCGCAACATCCCGGTGGCTGATGATTTCCGTTCCCGTAGGGATGACAGCAATTTTGGGCCTGCTCCAAACCGTAATTTTGAAAACACCGGCGGCGACCAGGGCGCCCATATCGTAGGGACGGATCACATGATTCTGGGGAAACAGAAGCTGTGTGGCGACGATATCTTCGCCCACTTTCCGGATGTTCTGCCAAGGGTAGGCGGGCGACATGATCTCGATGTGCTCATTATCCAACTCCTGGATTTTTTCCACCATAATAACGGCGTTATATCCTTCGGGCAGGGCATGGCCCGTATTGATCCACACGGCGTCGCTGCCTGTCTCTAAAATTTTCGGGTTTTGCTCGGAAGCACCGTACGTCAGCTCCGCCTTGACGGCAATTCCATCCATCGCGGCCGAATGATAGGTCGGTGCGGAAACTCCGGCAAAAACCGGCCCCGCCGTGACACGTCCCAGTGCGTCTTCCGTATTGATCTCCTCCGGGGATGTTTTCTTATCCTGCCATAACCGGGAAAATATTTCTCTGGCCTCCTCCAGCCCTTTCATGGCCAGATAGACATTCCTTTTCATCTATGCCTCTCCTCTCAGGGGTTTAAAGAGCATCACCGGCACCGTTTGCCCCTTGTACAGCCCTTCCGTGTTTCTATCGATCTTCAACAGCCCCTGGGCTTCCACCAGGGTGGAAATCAACCCCGATTTGCCGAAAATCGGCTCCGCGAAAATTCTGCCGCCACGCCTGTTCAGTTTTACCCGAATGTAATCATCTCTGCCGCTTGCCGATTCGACGTTGCGTTCCAGCTCGGCCTGCACATATTGATGATGATCACCGGCGGACAATGTTTCCCCTGCAAGCCTGGATAGAAACGGAGCCAAAAAAATCTCCGCGACAATCATGGCGGAGGCAACATGGCCCGGCAGCCCGAATACGGCCTTATTACCGATTGCGGCGATAATGGTCGGCTTTCCGGGGCTGATGGCGATGCCGTGAACAAGCAGGCGGGCATCTTCAAAAGACTCCAGCACATTCACCGTCATATCCCTTGTCCCCACGGAACTCCCGCCCGACAGCCACACAGTGTCGCAGCTTTGCAGAGCTAGGGCTACGGCTTCCTTCAGTTGGGCGAAATCATCTTTGTACAAACCCATGTTGACGGCAACTGCGCCGGCCTGAGTGCAAAAAGCGCTCAGGGTGTAACTGTTGATGTCCCGCACCTGTCCGGGCGCCGGTCTTTGATTAATGGGAATGACCTCATCCCCCGTAGAAATAACGGCGACTTGAGGTTTCTTATAAACGGTGATCTTCTCGATTCCCAAACCCGCCAGAACACCTATATCCTGCGGCCGGAGAACTGTTCCTGATTTAAAGATCACCTCTCCTTCTTTAAAATCGTCACCCTTAAGGATGATATTTTCCAGCGGCGCCACAGTACGGCTCACCTCGATCGTCTTTTCATCCACACTATGGCAGTATTCGACCATAACCACGGCATCCGCGCCCTCGGGAATCATCCCGCCGGTTGATATCTTTACCGCCTTCCCCGGTGTCACGACATCAGCAGGAATAGAACCCATGACTACCTCTTCCGCCAGTTCCAGAAACGCCGGCAGACTGTCGGAGGCGCCAAAGGTGTCCTTCGCCCGGACGGCATAACCATCCATCGAAGATCTCGAAAAATTCGGCATGTCCTCTGCGCAAATTATCTCCCTGCTCACAACGCGGTTCAGGGCTTCTCCTATAAGAATTGTTTCCGTGCCCACCGGAGCAAAATCCTGCAATATCTCCAGCACCTCTTCGGGTGTCTTCACTTTAAAAAACAATAAATTTCTCCTTAATCCAAAAAAAGTTCGGTCTTTCTGACGCTCGCCATCTTTCTTATTCGGGCCAAACCATACCGGCATGCTTCAAAGGCGTCACTGCTTGCTGCTGAACTCACGGCCACCAGGGAAATCAAATCTCCAATCTGCAAAAGACCGATACGCCGGACGAGAAGGATATCGTTGACGCTCCAGCGTTTCCTGATGTCGGCTTCTATTTCCGCCATTTCCGCTTCCATATCCCCGCCCGGTTCAAAGCGGATTCCGGCTGTTGGTCTTTCACCTGCCTGGTTCTTCACCACGGCATAATGAAAGATAACCGACCCGGAATTTTGTTTCCCCAGTTTTTCAAACAGATTACCCGCATCCAAAGTGTTTTCCGTAACAATATTCATTGCAATCTCATTTCGTTTTCCGGGAGCAGGGAATGCAGACTTGCCGTCCATCGCCGAGCTTCACCATTTTTGCCGCCATGGTCATTTCACCGCACAGAGCGCAGGATTCAGACCGGTCCAGCGGCGCATACTGCGGTTCATCAAAAGGCACTTCCTCAGTAACAAATATTTCCGCAAAGGGACGCGTGAGCAGATCATCTATCTTCAGGCGTCTCAATTTCCGTATGACCGCCTCGGATGCCTCTCCGGCGGTCATGGCTTTATCCAGACGCTCAAACTCGCTTTGAGCTTCACCACTGTATTCATAATCTGTTTTCCGGGAAAATCGATAAGCTTGACGCCGGGAGCGGCTCAGCACCGTGTAGGCATTCTTTCCGTAATCCCGGATGATCAGATTGCCCTTGCCGATTACCGTCCCCAGCAACACCTGGATGGCGTCCACGGCGCAGGAATCGTTTTCGCAAATGGCAACTACTTCCTCATCAACAGCCCGACTGATATCCATCAGCCTCATCGCCTCTTTCGCCACCCGGTAACCGTAGATCAGACCGGGGCAGATGTGGCCGTGAAATTCGACACATCTTTTCAGATCATCCGGCATCCGCCGCTTGTCGTCTACTTCTGTCATAATACTTCCTTTTATAAAACAACTCCTTTTTGTCGGCACCAAACCCTTACATATGTTGATTTAAACCAGTTGTTAATAGTTCGGATTGTACATCTTCGATTCGATAAAACAGCGCCAATCGGCGGGTTCACTTCTCGCGGTCAGTTTCGCGGCAAACGCGACCCTGGCGACCGCCACAGCAATGTTGACCGACACTTCGCGCAGGCGTGACAAAGAGGGATAAATCCGCCCTTGGGCAAGATCATCCGGCGAAACCTGTGCATCGAGCGCCTGGGCCGCCGCGGCGAACATCTCATTCGTAACGCGGGATGCCTCTGAAGCAAGCACGCCCAAACCTATGCCGGGAAACACATAGACATTATTGGCCTGCCCCGGCACAAAAGTTCTGCCGTCCATCACTACAGGCGGAAACGGGCTGCCGCTGGCAAAGACGGCGCGCTTATCCGTAAAGCGATAGGCTTCTTCCGCGGTGCATTCCGCTTTGGAGGTCGGATTGGAAAGCGCAAAAATAATCGGCTGCTCATTTAGCCGCGCCATCGCCTGCAAAACCTCCGGCGTAAAGGTACCCGGTTTTCCTGATGCGCCGATGATCACCGTTGGTTTTATCGCTTCGACGACCGCGAGGAGATCTTGCTGAAAAGGAAAATCGTGGGCAAAGCACAGCTTGCGTTCGGCTAAACCAGTTCGGCCGGCAACCACGAGACCTTTGGAATCGACAAACCAGCAAAGCCTGCGGGCTTCCTTCTCCGAAAGACCCTGCTCGACCATTGCGGAAACCACAAGATTGCCGATGCCGATAGCCGCCTCACCCGCGCCCAAAAATACAAGCCGCTGTTCGGTCAGCTTGCCGCCGGTCATCCGCAGCGCGGAATACAAACCGGCCAGCACAACTCCGGCGGTTCCCTGAATGTCGTCGTCCAGCACACAATATGCTTGAGCATGCCTGGCCAGCAGGCGGAAAGCATTATCACACGCAAAGTCTTCCAGTTGAATCATGACGCGGGGAAAGAGCTCACTGGCCGCGGCCATGAACTCATCCAGCAGCGCATCATATTCTTCACCCCGCAGGCGGGGCTCCGGCAAACCGATATATTCCGGATCACTTAAAAGATCTTTGTTGCCGGTTCCGACATCAATCATCACCGGCAGACACATCCTGGGATCAATGCCCGCGCAAGCCGTATAAAGCGACAATTTACCTATGGGAATGCCCATCCCGTTGGAACCGAGATCGCCCAGGCCAAGGATGCGTTCGCCATCCGTGACTACAATCACGCGAACATCTTTCTCCGGCCAGTTGCGTAAAACATCCTTTACCTGGCCGCGATCGTACTTGGAAATAAATAACCCGCGGGGCCTGCTGAAAATCCTGCTGTATTCCTGGCAGGCCAGCCCGATGGTCGGCGTATAAATGATCGGGCTCAGCTCCTCCAGGTTATCGATCAAAACCTTATAAAACAACCTTTCATTGCTGTCCTGCAGGCCGGTCAGATAAAGGTACTTCTCCAGTTTATC
>DAOQVG010000115.1:0-6141 GCA_035341435.1 Smithellaceae bacterium | reverse complement strand
GTGATGGGCAGTGAAGGCCGGATTTTCATCGGCTCTTTTCCCTCGGAAATTCGGCCGGACTATATCAGCAGGGAAACACTGGATATTGTCCTGAAATACGCCGACAATGACAACCTGGTGATCGGTGCCCAATCGGGAAGCCAAAGAATGCTCGATCTTTGCCGTCGGGGGCATACCATCGAGGATACTTTACGGGGCGTCCGTTTGACGTTGGAGGCGGGGTTGAAGGCGTCCGTCGATTTTATCTTCGGCTTGCCGGGAGAAACGCTTCAGGATATGGAGAAGACCGCGGATTTAATGCAGCAGCTTATCGCGCTGGGGGCCAGAGTCCACGCCCATACGTTCATGCCTTTGCCGCAGACGGGTTTTGCGGGTCAGGAGCCCGGCCGCATAGGAAAAAGCATTCAGGCAATCGGCGGCAAATGGCCGGGAAGAGTTTATGGAAACTGGAAAGAGCAAAGGGAAATGGCGCAAAAGATTTCACGCTACTTAAGAGAGGGGATTCTGTAAATCCCGGTAATGAAAGGAAAACATATTGAAAGCCAAAATTAAAAACGTCAGTATCGTTTTATACGGACCAAAATATGCCGGCAACGTCGGCTCCGTGGCGCGGGTGGCCAAGAATATGGGCATCGGCCATATCATCGTTGTGGGCGGCGCTGATTTGGACCGCGCGGAAATGGAAAGAAGATCAACCCATCTGGCGCTCGATGTGCTGGATCAAATAGAATATTATGATGATATTGGCGAGGCCCTGGCGGGTTTTCAATACATTGCGGGAACGACGGCAAGAATGGGCAAGGCCCGCGGTCCGTTCAATACGCCGCGTAAAATCGCAGAAAACATCGTCAGCATTTCCCGGAAAAATAAAGTGGCGCTGCTTTTCGGCCCGGAAGACAGGGGACTGACCAACGATGAATTGCGCTACTGTCAGGCCACGGTCACCATTCCTTCTTCCCGCGAGTTCAAATCCCTTAATCTTTCCCATGCGGTAATGATTCTCTGTTATGAAGTCTATACGGCTTCGCTGCCGGTTGCGGAAGAAATCCCTCCCAAATGGGCGAGTTCGAGCGAACTAGAAGGCATGTACAGCCAGATCAAAACAGTGCTGAGCGATATCGGCTTCTTAAATCCGGAAAATCCCGACTACTGGATGATGCATCTGCGCCGCTTTTTCGCCCGTTCGGGATTGCTCGCCAGGGAAGTAAAGATAATCCGCGGCATCTGCCGGCAGCTGGAATGGTCGTTTCACCATAAAAAACCTTGACTTTACAGGACAATTCTCATAGGGATGGCGTAATCAATATCTCGGACAGGTATGAAAATCAGTGGAGGTTGTTAAAATGAGGCAGGTATTTTCTTTTACCGGGGCGAAAAAAATTGTTTTCGGCAATCGGTCGTCCCGCGCATTAGTCAGCCATATTCAAGATTTAAACGCAAAAAATCCTTTAGTGGTGATGGATAAAAATCTGGCGAAAGCCGGCTTTCAGGAAGCGGTGGCCAACCTTCTTATTCCGGAAGGCATGAAATATACTCTTTATGACAAAGTGGAGCCGGAGCCCAGAATTGAGCTGGCTGATGAAGGCGCCGCTCTGGCCATCAAAAATAAATGTGACATTGTCGTCGGCATCGGCGGCGGCAGCGCGATGGACGTAGCCAAGGCGATAGCCGTGCTGGCCACCAATAAAGGCAGTGCGGTGGATTATCTGGGGTTGAACAAAGTTACCAAGCCCGGCCTGCCGAAAATTATGATTCCCACGACCGCCGGCACCGGCAGCGAAGTAACCTTTACCGCTGTCTTTATCCGGAAGAATCTGAAAAAGAAGGAAGGAATGAACAGCCCCTATCTTTACCCGGAACTGGCGCTCCTCGATCCGGAGCTGACCCTCAGCCTTCCTCCCCGCCCCACGGCTGAAACAGGCATTGACGCTTTGTGCCATGCCATTGAATCTTATACTTCCGTGATTGCCTCACCCATGAGCGAGCTCTTTTCCCTGCAGGCGATAGCGTTGATCGCCGAGAATTTACGCACCTGTGTCCACGACGGCAAAAACTTGCAGGCGCGGGAAAATATGCTGCTGGCGAGCCTCTACGCCGGTTTGGGACTGGCCAATGCCGGGGTAACGGCGGTACATTCCCTTTCCTATCCGCTGGGCGGCAAATATGGAATCGGGCACGGCATGGCCAACACCCTGATGCTTCCGGCGACCATGGCGTTTAATCTGCCCGCCGCCCTCGATAAATTTGCCGATGTCGCGGAAGCAATGGGCGAAGTGACCGATGATTTGCCGGTGCGCGAAGCCGCCTACCTGGCCCTGGAGGCAGTGGAATCGTTGATTGAAGATTGCGGAATCAGCTCATCGCTGGCGGAATTCGGCATCAAGGAAAAAGATTTTCCGGCTCTGGCTGATGTTGCCCTGACGGTGGCCCGGCCGCTGGAAAATAATCCCCGTAAAATTACCAAAGAGGATGCCATCGAGATATACAGCGACGCTTTTTAATAATAAAGCACAATCTAATTTGTCGTAACCAAAAACAGATCTAAATTAAGAGCCGCATTTGAGTTCATCAAGTGCGGCTTTTTTGTCGGAGCGCTGTAATATTGGGATGGAAGCACGAGCCTATTCCTTGTAATTCTATAATTATGAGGAATCACACTCTTTATAATTGACAAAGTTGATAAAATCCTTGCCGCTAAAAAAACAGAAAGGTACAACATCTTTATCTTTTGTTCGTAAAGTATTACTTGCGTGTTTAATTAGAATACAATAGAATACAATAAGGAGGTGAGAATTATATGTCCAAAACAGTTACTTTGCGTCTTAATGACAAAAATTATAACCTTTTTAAACTTTATGCAGAAAGAGATCATAGAACTTTGTCCAATTTCATCGAAACATCGGCGCTGCGTTTTATTGAAAACGAATTGTATTGCGATGATATAGAAATGGAAGAAATAAAAAATGACGGTGAATTAAACGAAAGCCTGAAAAAAGGTCACGAAGATTTTCTGGCTCGACGAGGCTCCTTCGTTGAATAAATACAAAGTGTTTGAAACCGATAACTTTAAAAAACAGATCGCTGGTCTTGATAAGCATCAAGCTGAACAATTGTACCCCAAAATAAAAAGTATTATTTATCCACAACTGCGCCGGGAACCCCATTATGGTCCGAATATTAAAAAGTTAAAAGGTTACAACCCGGAGACATGGCGCTATCGAATTGGAAGTTACCGGATCTTTTTTGAAATTGATCATACGGAAAATGTTGTCGCCATTATTGCGTTTAAGTCAAGGAAAGATGCGTATTAAGATTGATGGAGAAAATTATTCAGCGTACCCTTATCTTAAATTATTGTCTAACAGAAGAAGTAAAAATTGCAGCGGAGAACCCTTGACTCTTCTTTTAAATTGGTCTAAATATTGACCAGTTTAAAATTCAAAATAAAGGTCTGTAATATGAAAACAATTTCCATAAAAAACGATATAGTCCCTATGGCTGAATTTAAAGCCGGTATCGCAAAGTGGTTTAAAAGTATTCAAAACACGGGTCATCCCCTAATTATCACCCAGAATGGTAAACCGACGGGCGTGCTTTTGACACCGGCCGACTACGATGATCTGGTTTATAATAAAACATTTCTGGATTCCGTCGGCCGGGGCGTAGCGGATGCGAATAATGGAAAAACATTCAGCACAAAACAGATTAAAAGAGATGTAGTTTGCATTATCCCTTCGCGTTATGAATCCAGCCGTTTTCCGGGGAAGCCGCTGGCCGATCTTTGCGGCAAACCAATGATTCAGCATGTTTACGAGCGGGTTGCCCGGGCCAAAGCCATTCCTTACGTTGCCGTGGCCACGGATGACGAACGAATTTTCAACGCGGTGAAGAAATTCGGCGGTAATGCCGTGATGACGGAGGCCACGCACCGCTCCGGCACGGACAGGATTGCGGAGGCCGTGGCGGCATTGAATCTCGCACCGGAAGCGATTGTCGTCAATATACAGGGCGACCAACCGATTTTCGAGCCGGTGCAGGTAGACGAAGTGATCGCGCCGCTGCAGGCCGATCCCGCCATCAACATGTCCACCCTGATTTACAAGATCATCCGGGAGGAAGAAATCACCCATCCCCACGCGGTGAAGGTTGTTCTCGACGCCCAGAATTTCGCTCTCTATTTTTCCCGGGCGACGATTCCTTATGTGCGCAGCAGCACGATGAAGGCCGATTACTACAAACACCACGGGATTTATGCCTATCGCCGTGATTTCCTGGATATCTTTACCAGGTTGCCGGAAGGAAAACTGGAAAAACTCGAAGCCCTGGAACAGCTGCGTGCCCTGGAATACGGCTATAAAATCAAAACAGTTATTACCCCCCATGATTCCGTGGAAGTCGATAACGAAGAGGAATTGGAGCGGGTGCGGCAGATTCTGGTGGGTCAAGAGCGGTTGTAAAAAATCTTTACGTCTTATTGACGAAATTTTCTCCCGCCACCAGCCAACCCACCAGACCAAATACCAGCCACAACAGGGTGACCGGTGCGGGGAGGTTGGAAAAAGGCTTGCCGGCATAATCATTTAACGGTTCCAAGCCGGCAAACTGCAAGTTGTAATGATCGCCGGCGGAAGACGTGAAAGAAATAATATTTGCATTCATGGTACAGTTGCGAAAACGCGGGAAGTTGTTTTTAAAAAGTTTTCTATCAGGCACAATTTGTGCACTTATTAAACACAAATACTTTTTGCGTATTATAATGAGAATTTCATGAAAAAAGACAGCATCATATGTTTTCGCGTCAGTAAGGAATTGCATAAATCTCTTGCTCAAATTGCTCATGCGGACCGGCGTTCTTTATCGTCAATGATTGAAATGATTTTAAGCAATTACCGAACTGACAAGAAAACATTTCCCGGTCTGGAGATGCGCCGGTATCCGCGAAAACCTGTTGATATACCAACTGTTATCAGCCGGCAGGCGTTTGAGCAGAACGGCAAAGGCTTCATTGCGGATATTTCCCTGGGCGGGGTTAGAATTTTAATTCCCAAAGATTTTGCACAGAACGTCACTATGAATTCTAAGGGTTCAAAATTTAACATTATCTTTGACTTACCCCGGGAGCATGACCCTGTAAAGATAACCTGCGAATCAACTCGGGTGGTTGACGACGGCGACAACATTGTTGTCGGCGCCTCCTTTGTTGATGCTGAATTTAAAAGCTACAAGTCACTCCAGACCTACCTCATGTGACGACCCCGTAAAAAGCTACGGTGCTGTGTTGCGGAGCATCCTTCCCCGTGTCGAGCACGGGACAGGCTCTGCCGTATACACTAAGTACGCATTGCTCCTCGGGATTTACGCGCTTTGTCTGCAATTTTTTTACAAGGCCGTTTGCCAGGTGTTAATTTGACGACTTGAACTATCGGCGGTGTCGGGATTTTTTACATAGCCCACATCAAAGTAATTGTTATAAAATAATAAATTCTTATCTTCTTGCGAATCAAAATAGCAGGCATTGAAGGGTTGTTTTTCAGCCTTTATCTGTCGTAATTGTTTACAACTTCAATATTCTGCGTTGCCCTTGTTCAGCCTTGCGGAGTAATTCAAGATTAAAATTCTCATTAAATTAACATGATCGTCAGCACCGCCGCGCTGCACAGAAGGAATTTTATCCACGGCACATGATATGCATTACAATGTAAAACATAAATAAGTTCCATCTAAAGAAAAAAAGGAACCACTAAATTGACGACAAAAACATGTATTTTAATTTGAGGTGAAAAAAATGAAAATATTAATCCACAACGAACGAGCAGATACCCTGGGTTTTATCCGTGAGCACATGATCAATCACGGCTACAAGGCGGGCATTGCTGAAAATGCCTCCGAAATCATTGAGATGTTGTCGAGTGAGCAATACAATGTAATATTGACAAACGGCGGAATAAAAGAGCTCAATTCCGATCAGTGCTCTTGGTTAAAAGCTTCTTCCACCTTTGTTATTGGCATTACAGCTAAAAAGAAATTTGCTGAAAGCCTGGCTTGCAACATAGATATGTATCTGCAAAGCCCTTTTGAAGCATCAAAACTCTGGCAGGCCCTTAAGCCTGCGGCAGCAACAACGCCGACATAAAGAATTAT
>DAOQVG010000114.1:0-6151 GCA_035341435.1 Smithellaceae bacterium | reverse complement strand
CCTTCCGGACTATGAATTTACCCGCAATGGAAATGAAGACATTATCGTTAAAATTGGAAGCCGTAAGCGAAGATTTTCCCAACCTGAAATCGCTTTTCCAGCTCACCGATACCTGTTCCTGCGAGCATTGCCGTTCGGTTTATAGTCCGGCGGCATATCTGGTGGAAATTCTGCAGTTTTTGGATAAAAGAAGTGTGACGGACCTGACCACGATGCCGGCCACAACCGGACACCTGGCCAAAGATGTTTTGTTTGAACGCAGACCCGATTTGGGTGACATTGATCTGAGTTGTGAAAATGCCGAGACTCCGGTGCCGTACATAGATTTAGTCTGCGAATTGCTGGAAGAGGCGATTAACCCCGAGGCGGGTATAAATTTTACCGGAGCGCTTTCCGGCGGGGCAAATCCCACGCAAGGAAAGATCTCCAATGGACTGCTGAGTGTGCTGCAAACGGCGGGGCTGCCGGTAACTGATTCGGCGTTGATTTTGGAGACCGAAACAACCACCGGCTCGGCGGCGACTCTGCCCCATTATCTGCGCGACAACAAAGCCGTTTGCAAAATCATCAACACGGGGGGAAACAATTACAAGGTATTCCGGCTGCGGCAAACGCTGTCGCCGGCGGAAGAGTTGGCGGCGGCGCCCGAGTACGTGAACACGGCTGCCTACAGCACTTTAAAAGGAGCCGATTACGCTTTCAAGCTGCCTTTCGATTTAGACCATGCCGAAGCCAAAGCCTATTTCACCCGCTTTGATATTGCGCGGGCGGCGCTCATGGAAGACTTCCAGGCGGCGGGCATCCCGGAAGATAAAAGCATTGCGGCGGAAAGGCTGGGATTAACCGATGCGGAAAGAAATCTGATCGTAACCCCCAAGGCCAACATGCCCGACCAGCAGTCCTGCTGGAACGCCCCCGCTCAGTGGGATGATCCCCCCGTTATGGGAAATGTCCTGGATTACATGAAACGGGTTGATCATTTTCTGGATAAAACCGGTCTTACCTACAATGATTTGGATTTACTTCTTGCTTTAGGTTTTATTGACCCTGCAGATAATCTCTTCATTCAGCATCTTGACCTGAGCTGTGACACCGCCAAAAAAGAAATAGCCAATCTAAATGTGGCGGCATTGGATCGCATCCATCGGTTTCTGCGTTGGCAAAAGAAAACGGGATGGAAATTGGAAGTACTGGATGAAATTATTTCGCAAACGAAATTGGGCAAGGGAACATTAAACGATGCCTGCCTGGTTAAAGCAGCCGATTTATTAAAGCTGTCCGAACAAACAGGAATTAAAATAGATGAGTTGACAGGCTTTTACGGAGAAATTCCGCATACGGTTTTGACTGATGATGCTCCCAGACCTCTTTACCAGCAAATATTTCTGAACAAGGCCAAGAATGGATTTATCGATGAGGGATTGCTGCCGGAAAAAATCGACGGCACTTCATTGTTGAGCAATTTTATAACCAGCATCTCGGTTTGCCTGCAAATTCAAGAGCAGGATTTGAACAAGTTGCTGCCGCTGCTGCCTGACGGCGCCCTCACCTTTTCCAACCTCAGCAGCCTGTTTGCAGCTTCCAGGTTAATGAGGAAGATGAAGCTCAAAGCCGATGATTATGTTATCCTCACTGACCTGACCGGGCTCAATCCATCCAATTCGCCGGCGGACACGCTGAAGTTTGTGAAAGCAGCCGAAAGTTTAAACAAATCGCCGCTGAAACTTGCCGATGTTCGATTTCTGCTCCGGCACGAAGCAGGCAACCTTGCCGACAGAGAAATCAAAGACGATAAGATTAAGCAAATACTGGAGAAATTACAGCAGGACTATCAAAGTAATTTTTCAACAAACAAATCACTATTTAATGCCAACATGTCGGCCCAGGAGCAAAAAGAGATCTTACAAAATGCCCTGGCTAAACTGAGCAGCGTTGGTGAAGAAGATGTCAAGACCTTTATTAAATTTATTGAAAGAGACTGGACATCGGCAAATGATGCCAAAACTTTCACCGACAGCAAATTAAACGGGTTATTGGACACCACTGCAATTAAGTCAAACATTGATGCCCTGGCGGCGGCGCCCGGACCCGACATCAGCGGTGAGCAGAAGGATTTAGTTCAAGCGTTTCTGGATGCCATAGCCGGTTATCAGCTGCAGGCAGGCAAGCAAACCATTCTTGAGCAAACACTTGCCACTACTTTTAAAGCAGATTTGGAACTGGTAAAGATTGTTTTAAAATATGCCCTGTTAAAACAACCTGCCCCGGGCACCAGCTTTTTATCCGGTATTCTAAGTGCTGATGCACTTATTGACGTTGATATTACACATACAATACCTGTGTTGCCGGCTGTTACCGCCGTTGCGTTTGCCGACCAGTACCGTGCGCTTCGGCTGGCGCATAAGTTATTCCCTTTGATTAATTCTTTTAAATTGGAAAACCAGGACGTGGAATGGTTTTTCCAAAACAATAAAGCCCTGGCCTGGCTGGAATGGGACGGTATTCCCTATCAGGCGGGGCAGGCGGCAGTCGATTATGCGGACTTCATGGCCTTTGCGGAAATGGTTGATCTGTTGAAGCTGCTGACGCCTGTTCCCAACCCGGCGGATATCGAGCATCCGATCAGTTTTTTCACTCTTGGAGCAATGCTTTTGCCAGCAAGCGGCGCGGCGAGGAATCAATTTCTTGAGGCCTTCTCCTTGCTGACCGGCTACAACAAAGAAGACATCGATGCTCTCGACGCACATTTCTTCCCGGTCTTTAATCTCAGCAATTACAGAGATCCCCGGGCATGGATATCTATCATCGGCTGCGCCGGACATTTGAGAAAGCTGGGTTCAACTGTCGCTCAGGTCAAGGAGTACATCAAACCGGTATTAACAGACGCCGATACCAGGCTTCTGCGCACCGCCTTGAAAGCCCGCTATGACGAAGACACATGGCTTGGCACACTTCAGGAAATCATGGACGCCATCCGGCCGCAGAAAAGGGACGCCCTGGTGGCCTATCTATTGGCTGAAAATCCGCAAATGAAAACCGTCAACGATTTGTATGATTATTTCCTTGTGGATGTGGCAATGGAAGCGTGCATGCCCTCCTCCCGCATTGTCCAGGCCCACGGGGCCATTCAGCTTTTCGTGCAGCGCTGCTTAATGGGACTGGAACCAAAAGCGGCAGCCGACGCAGACAACGACGCGGGCTGGGCGCAGTGGAAGTGGATGAAAAACTACCGGGTATGGGAAGCCAACCGCAAGGTGTTTGTGTATCCCGAAAACTGGATTGAAGCCGAACTGAGAGACGATAAATCATTTCTGTTTACTGAACTGGAAAATGAGCTCCAGCAAAATGAACTAACCGAATTCACCGCGGAAAACGCATTGATCCGGTATCTGGAAAAACTGGACAACATCGCCTTCCTCGAAGTGACGGCGACATGGTACCAGAGCGACATTAAGACCATGCACGTCTTTGCCCGGACCAAAGGCGGCGATCCCGCCATTTATTATTACCGGAGACTGGAAAAAGAACGCTACTGGACGCCCTGGGAAAAAGTGGAACTGGATATTACCGGCGACCACCTGCTGGCATTTGAACGCAATAATCGTTTATGCCTGGCCTGGCCGGTGTTCAGCGAGGAGCCGGACCCCAATCCCCAATCTACCATCCCCGGCAGCACGGCGGGAACCGTGGTTAACAACGACAAACCTAAACGCAAACTGAAAATCCAGCTTGCCGTCAGCGAATATGCCAACAAGAAGTGGCAGCCGAAGAAAATTTCGCAGGAGGGGATACTCACTCCCTCCAACTACACTGCCGATGACAACCAGTTCAAAAGAGACATTTATAATTTGATGTATTTTGAGCTGGGGCAGCAAGTCTGGCTTTATACTGCCGAAACAAATTACATTAACCTGAAGGGAATATTTAGCATCGCAGGATGCAAAGGATACCCCGAACTGGCATTTCAGGGCAATCAGTCCCTCCCCGACTTTTTCCCCGACTTTAAAGATACATGGTTAAAGTCACAGCGCTACAATGAACAAAACCTGCTGCCCGCTGATGATCTCTCGGTGCGCAATGCGCTTTCATTTTTCCAGTTTTATGAAATTCTGGGCAAAACCCCCGGCACATTCCGGTTGACGTATCCGCATCAACTGACTGTGATCGATCTGGTCGCCCTTCTTTTCCAGTATTTACTGATGCATGCATATGGTTCTAATAAAGCCTATCTTAGCCACTACGAACGTTTCCTGAAGATTCCGCTGGGCACCCTGCTTCCCTATTTTGAGGAAGACAGCAACCATGCCTATGTAATTATTCCGGGATTCTACGGTGTGGAAAAAGACCCGGAAACAGGAGAGCCGCTGAACGTACAAAGAACAGGCTCCAACGTGATGCAGCTGATCGAGGATATCATCGCCCTTTTCATGAAATACATGGCGAAGTACGCCGCCAACCCGGACGTCGACGCCCTGCTGAAGGAGTTGGCGGAGGACGAGGATTATCAGGAAATTGTTGATGAATTCAAGGTCTATGCAAAACTGTCCTACGGCGAGCAGTTCAAGAATATGTACCATCCCCTGGTCTGCGCCCTGAGAAAGACGCTCTACAAAGACGGCATTGCGGCCCTGATGAAACGGGAAACCCAGTTGCAGAAAAACGCCTTCTTCAATTTTGAACAGTATTACGCCCCAAACAAGAGTATTGTTCCGCAGACATATATACTGGAAGAAGCGGGCGGAAAAACTTTGTCCTATCCGGTCGAAGATCTGGATTTCAGCAGCGACGGTTCATACAGCGGGTACAACTGGGAATTGTTCTTCCATGTGCCGTTTTTACTGGCGACAAGATTGACCCAAAACCAGCGCTTCGAAGAAGCACTCACCTGGTTTCATTATATGTTTAATCCGACCGGCGCCCTCGCCGGCAACGCGCCTGAAAAATACTGGGTGACAAAACCATTTTATCTGACGCACACGGGCGATTATATTAATCAGCGCATCGACACGCTGCTGTATAAAATCGCCGACCCCAATACACCCGAAAGAAAGGAGCTGGAATTCGCCATCGACGAATGGAGAACCAAGCCTTTCCAGCCCCATGTCATCGCCAGGTTTCGACCTGTCGCCTATCAAAAGGCGCTGCTGATGAAATACATCGACAACCTGACCGAATGGGGAGATTACCTGTTCCGGCAGGATACCATGGAATCCATTGTTCAGGCCACGCAGATGTATATCCTTGCCGACAAATTGCTGGGACCGAAACCGCGCATGATCCCGGCTCCGATCGAGGCCCCCTGTGAGACGTACAACCAGATAGAGGCCCGACTGGACGCCTTTGGCAATGCCCTGATTGATTTGGAAAATATTTTGCCGGATTTATCGGCCTTGTCCGAAGGCGGCGCTGAACTGCCTCCGGCTCCAATTACCTTATCCATGCTCTATTTCTGTATTCCGCCAAACGATAAGATGCTGGAGTACTGGGACCGCATAGCCGACCGCCTGTTTAAAATCCGCCACTGCCAGAACATCGACGGCATTGAACGCAGCCTTGCCCTGTTTGCCCCGCCGATTGATCCCGGAATGCTGGTGCGGGCGGCGGCAGCCGGACTGGATATTTCCGCCGTTCTCGCCGGCATGAACGCGCCGACGCCATTTTACCGCTTCACGGTGTTTGCCCAAAAAGCAAGCGAGCTCGCAATGGATGTAAGGACTCTGGGCCTTTCGCTGCTGCAGGCCTTGGAGAAAAAAGATGCGGAGGCCATGGCGTTGCTGCGCAACGAATTGGAAATCAAAGTCCTCACCGCACTGAAAGACACCAAGGTGCTCTATATCCAGGAAGCAAAAGAGCAGATAGAGATATTGAAAAGAGCGAAAGCCACCGCCGAAGAAAGGCATAAGTACTACGCCGGCATTCAGAAAATAATTTCCAAGGAGCAGTTGAATCTGGACAAATTGAGCGAAGCGCACGATTACCAGATGGCGGCGCAGATTATCCAGGCTACGGCCGGTGTTCTGGCTTTGATTCCCGATTTTGCCATCGGCGCTTCCGGATTTGGCGGCAGTCCGCATGCTGCTGCAAAATGGGGCGGATCATTTCTGGCTAATTCCGCAACTGCCGCGTCCGGGGTACTCAATGTACTCTCCAC
>DAOQVG010000113.1:0-6169 GCA_035341435.1 Smithellaceae bacterium | reverse complement strand
TCTTCTGTACTTCAACTGCAGGCCTGATGACCTTATGACGCTTATACCGGAGTAAAAAATAGCTACAGATGCTTGACGGGTATAAGGGGGGTGCTGTTCTGACTGTTGGGGGGAATGTGCAATAGGCATGTAGAAGTGTTGATGGAGGAGGGAACGGGGTGGAGTGCTTCCTGAAAGTGAGTATATAGCACTTTCTTTTACAGTACATTGTTTCAACCTAAATTCCCGTTTCATTGTAACGAGGCTGGTGGATTAACCCCCAGTTTGGTAAAGAGGTCCATTTGGTGTTTCGTTATTTCGCCAACCTGCAGTCTCTGGCCGGGGACTTCAAAACATTCGATCATATCGAGATCATCCAGAACTTCCTGCAAGGTGTAGTCCTTAAACAGGTTGTTTTCCTGGATTTTCTTTGTGATGTGGGACAAATAGATGAGGGCGATGAACTGCACGAAAAGTTTGCCGTCCAGGCTTTGCTCCGAGGAAACGGCCAGCCGTCTCAGATTCAGCCGATCCTTCAGATTCTCAAAGGCCTTTTCTACCAGATCTTTGTTCCTGTAGATCGAAAGCGCCTCCACCGGGCACTTGATCTCGTTGCTCATCAGAGCAAAATAACCATAGGTGTGCTTTGCCTCCGCTATGGCGTCTTCTTTGGCGAAAACTTTCGTGCCGCGAACCGGCGTGCTCTTCACCTCGAAATATCTGGCATACTGCTTCTCATGCTCCGGATGGCGCTCACCGCTTTCCAGCTCTCTCTGGAGGTTGACCAACCGACTGTTGAAAGCCTTTTCATCTTCCAGAGCCCGGTCAGGGGAGTAATAGAGGTGAAGGTACATCCGGCGATCCGCCCTGAGGGTATCGCCTCGATAGGGGTGTTCCTGTACATAGTCCCAAGTAATCGGCAGGGTAAAGGCGTAGAGCTGGTAGCCCTGATGGTAATAGGTCCAGTTCCGCATTTTCTCCCGCACAGTATCCAGATTGGTTTGTACAATCTTCAGGGATAATCTGGCGGCAATCAGAAACTTCATATGATGGCGATACATGTCATTGACGTTGGCGGCACTGAAAAATCCCCTGTCCAGGACAACCTTGATCTTCTCATAGCCCAGGGTGTTCATATCCGCCAACAGCTTCCTCAACGTTTTTACATCGGGAATGTTTCCCGCCAGCTTCCGGTAATAAAAAGGCAGGCGTGATTGTTGCCCGAAAAGCAAGGCCAGGTTGATCTGCTCCAGCGGTTCATGCCCCTTGTTGTATCCGTAACGGACCTGCCGCAAGCTCTTTGAATAACTGGATATGGACGTGATATCGTAGGCCAGGTATTCCCGTTCTACCCGGCGCTTCCCCTGCAGCTGGAAAAATCGCTGCCTCGCTCCTTCGGGAATAGATGCAAAAAGTTCACTGCTGCGCTGGGAGGAGATGACCTCTCCATAAGGATGACGATGGATCGAAGCCCAACGGGGAAAGCGGCTCAAAGGATTTCTATCCTCCAAAATAAGGTAGTAGGCCAAAGACAGAATCTGTCGGTAACCCTCCGGGAAGCACGCCTTCAAATCCTCCGTCACGCCGGTATCCGTGCCAATTTGATCGAAGAGGTAGGTGGCGCCGTAAAAACTCCGGGATATCCTTGTGATCGGAACCGGTCCTCGTTTTGCTTTCTCTTTGACTGCTGATTCAGCTCTCTTCCTCGTCGGTGTTATCTCTTTCGTCTCAGGATCCACACGCCCTATACATTTGCGTATTGCCCGGGACTGTCGCTTCAGTTTGTCCCAGCGAGAAACCGACTCGTATGCATAGGTTACTCCCGTTTTCTTGTTGGTCTGATAAACAATCGCCGGCATATACGATTCCCTCCCTTCTCGTTACAATAACATATATTGTAACGATGAGAATTGCAAAAGAAATCGTGCTTATTCCTAAACTTCTCAGTACTTACCTCCTTCCATCGTTACAGAACTCCGGGAACTTAGGTTTCAAGCGGAAAGCAATAAAACATGATATTTTTACTTGAATTTTAAATGTGTTTGTTAGAAAATCTGCTCTATGGGTGGGGTTAAAAATCAAAATTCAATAAATCATGATGTTTACAATGGCTATAATTTGTTACCGTCTAAAATTGATCTGTGCAGCGCCAGTTTTAAAGATAAATCTAAATAAAAAAAGTTTACCTCTTTTTTTGGTCAATATTGCCTGTCAATGCAAAGTAAAAAAGAAAATAATTTTTTTTCAATATTTTTAAAGATAATTACAAAGTCTTATTTTGATGTGACAAATAGTGTGTTGATAAAAAAAGAATTAAACGATATTCGGAATTAATTGTTATCTCAGAAAACGAAATGACCAGAACAGTAAGAAGCAAACCATGCTTAACCGACAAAGAGGTAATTATCATCTTCGTTGATTATTTGGCCCGTAACGGGAATCCCGGGCTCGTGGTCGACGCTTGCCCGGACAAGGAAAACAGACAATCGTCCGATATAGACGCCATTGCAGGACCTTTTGCTATCGAGCACAGCAGCGTTGATACGGTGGCAAAACAGCGAAGGGATTCAGCTTGGTTCTTGGAAGTGGTGGGAGGGCTTGAGGATGAGTTGGGTCATAAACTATCGTATAGGCTGAATTTAACACTTCCTTATGAGGGGGTTCAATGCGGTCAGGACTGGTCTAAGATTAGGGGCGCCTTTCGAGAGTGGATACTGCATGAGAGCCCGAAGCTTGCCACTGGCTCCCATAACATAAGTAATGCATTAGGCATCCCTTTCGAGTTTCACGTCACGAAGAAAAAAAGTGATCGTCCCTGCTTGCTGTTTTACCGATTTGCCCCTGATATTAAGAAGCTTCCAAGTAGGCTAAGAGAACAGCTTGACCGAAAAGCAGTTAAACTCTCTCCGTACAAAAACGAAGGCAAGACAACTATACTTCTTGTAGAGTCAAATGATATCGCGTTAATGGATGATTCAAAAATGTGGGACAGTTTGAGACAAGCATATTCTGCTGGTTTGCCCGACGGGGTTGATCAAATATGGTTTGCAGATACCTCTATTTGTGAAGAGGTCATTTTTACAGATATGACCAAGGCAGTGGCCAGATAACCAGAGTATGAAGGCGAGGAAAAGTGCTCGCCTGCCGGTTATGCCCGCGTAAAATATATCTTGACAAGCATTGTATATATAACTATATTAGCCAATATAGATTAATTAGCCAAAGGGAGAAAATGATGCGTGGTGCAGCAGCAACAGAGGTAAAAAATAAATTTGGTCAGATTCTTGAAAGTGCAATGATCGAACCGATTGCAATAGAGAAGAACGGAAGAAAGGTCGTTGTCATGATGTCCATGTCTGAATATCAAAGACTTTTAGAGATTGAGGACAGGTATTGGGGGGAGTTGGCCTTAAAAGCTATTGACAATGGTTTCTTAACCGAACATGACACCAAGACCTGGATCGAAAGAAAACTTGATGTTAAAGCTATCGATTAGTAAACAGGCTCAAAAGTTTTTAGACGACCTTCCTCCAAAACAATTCCGGCAAATAGTAAAGAAAGTGTTTGCACTTTTGGAAAATCCCACACCCCATGACAGCACAGAACTCAAAGGATACCCCTTTTTAAGGAATGATGTCGGCGAATACAGGATTGTATATGACATCAACGAAGATGTTCTCAGGATCATTGTTGTCGGCAAGCGTAACGATAGCGAGGTATACAAAAAGATATGACAACGATGAATGATGTTTATTTGAGCCTACTAAAGTGCCTAAAAACCTGCGCGCAGAGCGGCACCTGTGCTCTTTCTGTATCCCAGCAAATATGCCAGGAGCGTTTTGATACACTTGACTTATTTGAAAACTGGCGTTACTAAAAAAGGGGGCGATGAAAAGCATAACAAAGCACTTGAGCCAATCGTCCAAAAAGCGACCTCTGGCACAATTTCTCGCTGGATGGACTTAGAACACGACAGCATAAATATTGATAGAATAGAAATGCACCCTCTTGTTTGTGGCGCGTTAAAAATGTCAGCATAGGAGATATTGTGGAAAAGACCAACGGCAATGGCGAAAAAGTAAAATCAATGGAATCGTGGATATGGGATGCAGCGTGCAGTATCAGGGGCGCTGCTGATGCGGCCAAATATAAAGATTTTATTCTCCCCTTAATATTTGTAAAAAGACTTTGCGATGTTTTTGATGATGAAATCGACCGCATTGCGGAAAAGGTCAAGACACGGACAAAGGCATTGCAGCTTGTTGAGCGGGATAAATCATTAGTGCGGTTTTACCTCCCGATTAAACCCAAAGACCCGGAAAAAGAATCGACATGGGACGTAATCAGGACTTTGAGCGATAAAATCGGCCAGCAGCTTACCGACATTCTGCGTTCTATTGCCAAAGAAAACCCAAGCTTGCAGGGAATCATCGACCGCATTGATTTCAACGCCACCACTCACGGCCAGCGGGATATAGACGACGACCGTTTGAGCAAGCTCATCGAGAAAATTGCGGAAAAACGGCTTGGTTTAAAGGATGTTGAACCGGATATAATAGGCCGAAGTTATGAATACCTTATACGCAAATTTGCCGAGGGAAGCGGCCAGAGCGCTGGAGAATTCTATACGCCTGCCGAAGTCGGCATTATTATGGCAAAAATTATGGATCCGGAACCTGGCATGGAAATTTACGACCCCTGCTGCGGCAGTGGCGGGTTATTGGTCAAGTGCGAGCTTGTCATGGAAGAAAAGATGAAGCTACGCAGCAAGGATAAATACGCGCCGCTGAAACTTTTCGGCCAAGAATTCACTCCTTCCACATGGGCCATGAGCAAGATGAACATGGTCATTCACGACATGGAAGGCGATATCGAGATTGGCGATACACTCAAAACCCCCAAGTTCCGCAAAGGAAACAAACTCACAACCTTTGACCGCGTTGTGGCAAATCCCATGTGGAATCAGGGCAAGGACAGCCTGTCCTACATCAGCGACGACTTTTTCATTGACGATGAGCTTGGCCGCTTCCCTGCCGGGCCCTGCGGCGGGAAAATTGACTGGGGATGGGTGCAGCATATTTACAGCAGTCTTAACGATACCGGCAAGGCCGCCATTGTGCTTGATACCGGCGCGGCAAGCCGCGGCAGCGGGAATCAGGGCAGCAACAAGGAAAAAGATTGCCGGAAATGGTTTGTGGAAAACGACCTTATCGAAGGGGTCATTTACCTTCCTGAAAACCTTTTCTACAACACCAGTGCGCCTGGCATTGTGATTTTCCTCAACAAAGCCAAGAAGCACAAGAACAAGATTTTCCTCCTGCACGCGGGCAAGGAGTTCGAAAAAGGGGACCCGAAGAACTACATAACGCCTGATGGCATTGAGAAAATCGCGGAGACGTTCAAGAAATTCAAGGATATTGATAAATTCTCGCGGCTGGTTAGCAAGGAAGAGATTGTCAAAAACGACTACAACATTTCGCCGAGCAGATACATACAGATTACAGATGCGGAAACATACAGGCCGATTGGCGAGATTGTGGAGGAGTTGAATACGCTGGAAGAAGAAGCGGCAGCTATTGACACCGAATTGAAAACCATTCTTAAGAAATTGGGGATATGATGGAATTGCCAGTTGATTTGATAAAACTTCCAAAGGAATGGGAAATACAACCTATTATTAAGGTTGCTGAACTAAATAGGGGCGTATCATGGAGAAAAGCAGATGAAACAAATGAAAATGGGACTTTGGTAGTCTCGATTCCTAACATCAAAGATGGTTATATCGATTTTAATTCCAAATTCAATCATTATTTATCTTTAGCAATACCAGAACCTAAAAGGTTAAGAATAGGTGATATACTTTGTGTCGGTTCAAGTGGTAGCATTCATAATGTTGGGAGAAATTCAAAAATTACGTATCTGCCATCTGATAAAATTGCTTTTGCTTCATTTACGTTTGTCTGTCGGTATATAGAGAAGAAAATTGACAACGATTTTCTTTATTTTTTGCTCAATTCTGATGTAGTTCCATTTGATAGATACACTAAGCGAGCCGCTGACGGTAAATTCAATTTTCAGTTGAGAGAATTTGAATCGGCTATGCGAGTTCCCGTTCCCCCCCTCCCCGAACAGCGCCGCATCGCCTACGTTCTCAGCACCGTCCAAAAAGCCATAGAGCAGCAGGACAAGC
>DAOQVG010000112.1:0-6203 GCA_035341435.1 Smithellaceae bacterium | reverse complement strand
CCCGGCTGCCTGCACCAAAATCTTTTTCGAATTCCGAGTAAAGATCATCCTCGTTGACCATGCTGCCCGCACTGGCGGATATGTATTGGCCCATGGCGGTGGCGGCAAAATTGGCCACAAGATAGTTGGCGATGGAAAAATATTTGTCGGCTGTCAATCCTGAGCATGTTCCATGTTTATACCATTCATGAAGTTCGAGGCAGGATGCGTACCCAGGCATAGACTCGGCAAGGTCGTTCTTTGTCTCATTTGTCAGTTTGGGGTAGGGCATTTTGCACCATTTGGCGGTATTGTCCAGTTTTCGTATGGATTTTTTGACGCCGCAGAACCCAAACGTATGTTTTTTATCGGTGTTCCTGTTCGGCCACAAACCATGCAGAGCCAGATTTGTGGCATCGTATCTGTCGGGGGTTTGGGTTTCGCACTCCCTTTTGTCGGGTTTTGTTTCACAGAAGGCCGGTTGCCAGCTCAAAGCCAGAACGTAAGAATCAAACTTTCCGGCGCTCGATCTTTTATATCTTTGCTCCTTGGCAAGAGCCGTAGAAACCAGTACAAAAAGTACAAGCGTGGAAAAAATCAAGATCCTTTTCATTAACAGCCTCCTCTTACGTACCACTTTATAGTGCACATCCCCTGAACAAACGAATTTCAGCAAGGTAATCCATCCCGCCGCGAACTTCCCGTTTGCCGCTGAAGTTATTTGCCGATTATATTTGTCGGTACATTTCATCATGCCTAAGCATATGCCGGAAGACCTTTAGCGACACGATCCCGCAGCGCCGTAAGCATTTGCTTTTCCGTCAAGTTACTTGCCCATTCCGGTCGAAGCTGGAAGTGGGGCTCATCTACTATTGATTTCCAACTGCCGCCCCATTCCAGACCGATATCCATGCCCAGCATACCGACAGCTTTATATTTTGGAGATTCCCCCAGATACTTGTTGCCTTCGAACACGCCGATATCAAAGGCAATTCCGAAATTATGATTCGAGTATCCCGCCCGCGCATTGGTAACTATATTACCGGGCTTCGTTCGCCCCTGGGCATACAGCGCATCCTGTTCTTCATAGGTGCGAAGTCCGCTGATAACTTTGATTGTAATACCAACACTGGCCGCCTTATGCACAAGCGTGCGGGCGAGCGGTTGAATTTTAGGATCCAGCGATGAAATGTTCTTTTCACTTCTTGAATCGACCGGAGAAATGTCTAAAGCCTCCTTTTCACCGGCAACGTCAGGCTTTACTATTTTTTTGTAAATAGCGTTCCAGGTTTCAGGACCGGCCTTGCCATCAACCGTAACTCCCAAGGACTTTTGAACTGCGGTAATCATTTCTTGTAGTGTCATTTGATTCTTCCCCCTTCTGGTGAAGTCGTTCGGTGTTGGTGATGATTAAGCAGAAAAAATTAGGTAACGCACCGCTAAGCTAACAAAATAATATGATGGAAATTTAACGTTACATTTCTACACGTAATAGATATATTGTCAATATATCCAGTGATATATCCACTGGTGATTTGCATTTGACATTTTAAAAATAAATAATTGACATGTAAACAGAATGTCCCTATATTTTCAGGCTACGATGTAAATTCTTGTCAAATTGAAATAAGCAGATACAGGGAAATAGTTGTTTTTTCATCCGGAGGTTGCATGGGGAATTCGATTGTTCTTAAACAATACATTCCAACTGTATGCGAGAAAATTACAAAAGTAGTCATTTATCCAGCGGTTGCAGGGAGCGTCGATCTGCCTGATGTATCATTTGGCAAGAGGGAGGGAGAGGATAATTTTGTCCTGTTGACTCCGGATCAGCAGCAGATAATCCTTCATAGGAATCAGGCCATAGCTGATAGAATGAATTTGCTCGACGACGCGCGGCTAAAAACTCTGCTGAAGCCTTTCTGGACGGACATAGCGGATTCAAACGTCACTTTTAATATTGTCGGCAGGCGCGCCGCGCTGGCGCGAATGTCGCAGGACGGTAAAGAGACGATTATTGACGTCCATTGGAATTTATTCATTCCTTATTTCTATCAAATCAAAATCCTCCCCCTGGTCCACCCTGAAATTTTAGATATTTTTGCCGGTACGGTTTTTCATTTTTTGGCCCTGGCGATTAAACATGCCAGGGTGCCCAGAAATGAGTTGAGAAGCATTGTCATCGACAGATATAAGGTCGAGCCGGAGCTGCTGCTGGCTTCTTTGGACATCTTTAATAAGCCCAATATATACAATATCCGTCCCACAAGAATTTGGCTGGAAAGAATTTCTTTGGCCAACGACAAATATCATTTACAAATAGACGATTCCGAAGCGGCTGATGCTCACTTTATTCCCCCCGAATTTTTGGCGGAAACCACCTGTTTCATTCATAAAGTCGTAAAAAATTATGCCTTCCGTTACGTGGATTATCCGTGGACGCAGCGCTACAAAATTGTATCCGGCAACAAATCCGGCGTCAGAATAGTTACTTATGACGGCAAAGATATCGTGATAAATATTAAGCCTCTGATCAGCCAGGCCCAGTGGAGGCCGGTGCTCTACATCAGCCTCGGATATGCGATCATGCGTGCCATCCTCCAGTCATCGGAGAGAGATGATAAGAAAGAAAATATCTATCTGGCCATTATGAAGACCTGGAATCGCTATCTCAGTCTGGATGAGGCGGCTGAGCAGGAAAGCGTCCGTGAATTTTACGGCTTGCCCATGCTGAGCGATGAAGAGCAGTGCCTCATCTGGTCGCAGGGTATGCTCGGCAGGAACAACCTGGAATGCATCGATGATTTTAATATGCTTATGAACTATTCCGCCAAAGAGACGTTTGTGGAAAGGCTGAGAGTTCTGAATGAAGCCCGCTACGGAAAAAAAACCGGTGTTTATTTTGAGCAGATGTGGAATGCAGTGCGGGGCATGAACACTTCTTTGATGAAGAATAACATCAACTACAGTAAATTGATCGAAGTTTTGCGCAATGACAATATAGATCATCTGCAGTTGGCCGAGTTTTTGCGTACAGGCCGTCTGGGCGGCAGGTACGTTGTAGACGTCGGCGAGTGGCATTTGTTGAAAACACTGCTGTACGACCTGATCAATGCCCCCAAAGTTTTCAGAAACGACTACAAAATGCTTTTAAAGGTTCTGACGAAGGTAAACAAGAGTCTGATTGTTTATATCTGGATGCTGGGGCTTGACCGCGACGATCGCTATGAAATGGTCAGCGCATACATCGCCAAGTTGATGATCGACATTTTTGTCTTTAACCGCGTAAAAATATATGAGATCGTTGCCGATCCTGTGGAATGCCTGGAAGCTGAGGCGGTAACGGGTTATCTTTTGAACTGGGCCAGTCTGAAACCCGAAGAATGGCGCTTGATCATTGAGGGGATTGTCTCCGATCTGCCGCGCAATGTAGTCGAAAAGCTAAGCATTCAGACGCCGGATGATGTGGATAAGCTGACCGCCGTGTTGACTATTCGCAGCAGCGGACTTTTCGGTTTTTATCTGCATCAGGCCTACCGCTGGGGCAGCACAGGGGATCCCGTCACGGAAAGCATTCGTTCCAAATTTCCGGAGATACTTAAAAAAGCCCGGGGAGCAATTCAGCCGGCGAAGAGAACGCTGGGAGGGGCCATGCTTCTTTTGCTGCTGGCCCAGATTATTTCCGACGAACGGGACGGGTATGCAAAAAATATCACCATTACCGAAGAGGAGCGGCAAATAGTCCGTGATCTTATCAAACAGTGCGGCGACTGGAACGAAAAGCATTTTGTCATAATGGTCGCCGGCATAGCGGCAGGCTACATGGGAGATATTGACGGCTGGATTCTGCAGCAGTTCGATTCGTTGATGGGGCGCTACGATGGTGGAGACCGTGTCGTGCTGCGCTCTGTCGTGCAGTTTGATGTTGAAAATCTAATCGACCGCGCTCTGAGTACGGCGAGAGACGGAGAAGAAACGGCTTTATTGAATAAGATAGAGCTTCTTTGTTTTGGGGTGGATCCGGTGGTCAGCGATCAGGCGAACAAGGTGCTCCGGACCATGGCCTCCCGTTACGGCATTCAACTGCCGGACGCGGCTTTAAAGAGAAAAAATATCCGCGATCTTGTGCTGGCTTTATACCAGCGGATGAAGACACAGCGGTTGTGCGCATAATTTCATTTCCAATCAAGCGCTGCCTTGATTGGAAATGAAATAGCTGCCGGTTGCAATCAGGAATCCAATTTTACCTTCCGGTAGCCGGCCGAGTAAGAGATTGAACGGCCGATGGAAGTGAAATCTTTCTGCAGTCCGGCCATAATTTCTGCGGCCGATCCCACATCAGCTCTTCCCGGGTAAATGTCATAACGGTTTTTATAAATCTCCGGCGTAAAATCAGGCATGACGACATTTGCGCCGGCGAGCAGGGCTTGAATTCTTCCCCGGGAATGAAACGTTCCCAGGGCGGTTGTGGCCGGAATATTCGTGTTGCGGGTGATCAGACGGGCGAGCGCTATGGCCCGCAGTGTAAGTTCCAGAGCGTCATTTTCCAGACCGGCAAGGGGTGTGTCGGGATGGGCGATGAAAGGTCCGATACCCAGCATGTCGGCGTCCAGTTCTTTCATTAAAAGAAGGTCATCAGCCAGTATCTCCGGCGTCTGGCCCGGCAGTCCCACCATCGTTCCCGTTCCGGTCTCAAAGCCGAGTTTCTTCAACGTCTGCAGACACCGGAGGCGGTCTTCGAATTTGCAGCCGGGACGCAGATATTTGTAAATATCCACCGACGTCGTTTCATGCTTTAAAAGATAACGGCGGGCGCCCGCCTGCTGAAAAGACAGATAGTCCGCTGAACTTCTTTCACCAATGGATAAAGTAATGATGAGGCCGGTTTCGTTTTTGATGCGTTCAAGGAGGCCGCAGATAATTTCCGTCGAATAAAAAGAATCTTCACCGGACTGGAGCACTATAGTTGGAATGTGCAAATCTTTAATCTGCAGTGCCGCGGCAATAATTTCATCTGCGGTCATTCTGTAGCGGCTGAGCTTCCGGTTGCTGCGTCGCAGGCCGCAATAGAGGCAATTGCGTTCACAGTGATTAGAGAATTCAATAATACCGCGCATAAAAATTTCGTCGCCCACCTGCTCTTTCCTGACGGCATCGGCGGCGGCGAAAAGATCAAACGAAAAGTTGCCGGGCATTTTGAGAAGTTCGACAATCTCCTTCCGGCTCAAGGCGTTTTCAGTTTTTGCTTTGGCGATCAGATCTTCGATATGAGCGCTGAATTTAGATAAAGACATCTCGTTTCCCATCTTCAATTAGCTTAAGTTTGTCGAGGACGAATTTTTTCCGTCGTGTTTTGTAATTTTCGTCGAGGGTCTGTTGAATCAGCTTTTCGCCGGCGATGCGGGTTTGAGGAGTGGCGTAATCGAGCAGATATTCCTTAAAAGTGAAAATGGCGTTGGTCTGGCAGAATTTCTGAATGAGGCCGGGTTTTGCCAGATCCATAAAATCCTTGCCGGTGCGTCCAAGGCGGTAGCAGCCGGTGCAGAAGCTGGGAATATGGCCGCGCTCGGTAATGTCCAGAATAACCTCGTCCAGCGTCCGGGTATCGCCGAGATTAAACTGGGCGGCGCGGAAAGCGTCGCTGGAGCCCTCCTGATATCCGCCGGGGTTGGTGCGTGAGCCGGCGCTGATTTGAGAAACTCCCAGAGCAAAAACTTCCGAGCGCATCGATGGATTTTCTCTGGTGCTTAAAATCATGCCCGTGTAGGGGACGGCCATACGGATAATGGCGACAAGCTTTTTGAAATCATGATCGTTTACCGGATGCGGCGGTTTGATGGCCGCCGGAGCGTTGAAGGCCGGTTCCAGCCGGGGAATGGAAATGGTGTGCGGGCCGACGCCGCAGTCCTTCTCCAGTTGTTGGGCGTGCAAGAGCAGCCCCATAACTTCGTACTTGTAATCATAAAGTCCGAAAAGTGCGCCGATGCCCACATCATCGACACCGCCTTCCTGCGCCCGGTGCATGGCGGTCAGACGCCAGGCGAAGTCTTTCTTGGGGCCGCTGGGATGCATTATTTTGTAAGTCTCATGATGGTAAGTCTCTTGAAATAGAACAACCGTGCCAATGGCCGTCTGCTTCAATTTTTTGTATTCTTCGACTTGCAGCGGGGCTATTTCCACATTAATTCGTCGAATCTCCCCGCCTTTTTCAGTTTTAACGGAGT
>DAOQVG010000111.1:0-6226 GCA_035341435.1 Smithellaceae bacterium | reverse complement strand
CTCCTTTCTCTAATCTTAAATATTTAATAAAACATCACTGTTGCCGCCTGGCCAATTTGCAGCGGCCTTATAACAACTGGTGCTCCGGATGCACTTTTAAAGTCAAGCCTCTTTATTTCACCTCCTTTCCGGATGGTTCCTTTTCTGAAGCCTTTTCTTTCATCAAAACATTGATTTCATGCCAGATCAGCTCGATGCGATTCAAGGCCATGGACAGGTCTGTGTCCAATTCCGCTTTCGCTTTTTTCAGTGCCCCCTGCAGTTCTTCGATCTTTTTCCGGCTCTCAGCGGAAGCCATATTTTTGGCCCTTTCCAGAAGAACCGCCACCTCATCCAGCTCTGCTCTGGCGTTGCCGATATTTTTTGCCACCACGTCCACTTTAGCTTTAAGGATATTTCCGCGGACGCCTTCCAGTAATGCCTTATACAGGCTGCTGTGTAATTCCTGCCGCGTTTCGAGCGCCGCCTTTTCGAGCGCCTCCGACTGTTTCTTCAACGCCGCCTCCATAGCTATTTTCTGGCTCTTAATTTCGTCGGCGGTTGCAACTAATTTTTTGCCTGTGCCGGCTTCGATTGCCGTCAGTTTTGCACTGAGGGCATTTATCATCTGGATGATTTTCTGCACATCCGCATCCGGAGAAAGCTGTATTTTTTTTCGTGCCTCTTCTTCCGCCTGGATGAAACTCTCCGCTTTCTGCAGCCTTGCATTCAAATCACCCATTTCCTTTTTAAGGGGAGCCGTCTGCTGATCGATCAGCATTGGCAGTCCGAAGAAAGAAGCCGCCGCCAAAGCCGCGACAAGAAGAATTACCGCGATTATTGTTTTCATGAGAGCTCCTTTCGATAATGTTTTGTTTCTTTATCTTTTCGTTTTCCCTGCAGGCTTTCTCTTTCCCGCCGGCTGCTTGTTCCCGCCGGTTTTTTTCGCTGCCGCTTGAACTGATTTGACTTTTGGTTGAACCGCTGATTTTGCTTCAGCCCCTGCTTTACGCCGGGCTTTGGTTTTTACGTTGGGTTTAGCTTGAGGTTTGATTTCAAGTTTGGCCAGTTGGTTTTCAAGTTTCTTTATTTTGGAGACGCTTGCTTTCACCCTGTTGTCGGCAACCGGGTCTTTCTCCGCGCAGATCAGTCCATAGACCTTGCCGCCCAGTTCAGTGATTTCCTTTTGTACCTTCGTTTTCAGCTCAAACAGCTTATACTGACGCTTTCCCTCTTCGGTCAGTTCTTCCGCTTTCTCCCTTGCCGCAACCGCTCCTTCGCGAATTACAGCCATCCCGCTTTGAAATCCCGTTCTGAGATCTTTCTTGATCTTTTCCCAAAATTCCATTTTCCCGTCTCCTTTCCTGTCCCGTTAAAAAAGATGTCGTCAAACATTTTTGTTATAGTATTTACGGGCGATCCCCCTGGCGGCAAGAATGCCAGAGATCGCCGCCCCGACTATTCCCCGGCTTTTACCGGTGCCGTCTCCCGCCACGAAAATCCCCTCGATGTTTGTCTCCAGATTACGGTCGGTCGGGAAGTGCGTGTCGAAGAACTTTATTTCCGGCGCATATAGAAGCGTGGAGGGGTGCAGGATGCCCGGGATGATCTTATCCAGGGTTTTCAGGGATTCCCATAAATTGTCTAATATCCTTGCCGGCATGCCCAGCGATATATCTCCGGGAACCGCCCGGTAGCTGGCCCGGCAGACTTCGTAATGACGGGTCACGCTGTCAAAAGTAGACAGGGAGCTGCGCCTTCCCTCCCGGAAATCACCCACCCGCTGGACGAGGGGTTTGCCGCCGCCCAGAAGATAGAACTGCCGGGCGATCATTCTTCCGAACTCTGTTGTATCCACGAACGGTTCTGTCAGGGAAAGTGTGTTCAGAAGGGCGAAATTGGTGTTTTCCGTTTTCCGTGTCGCCAGGGCGTCGCCGTTCACCAGCTTGAAGTTGCAGTAATTTTCTTCCCGCACCCGCCCGCCGGGGTTGGTGCAGAAGGTTCTTACCCTGTCGCCGTGGCGAATTGTCTGGAAAATGAATTTGGGATCGTAGACGACCTCATTTACGGCATCGAAATACCGGCGGTTCATTTCCACGCGGATGCCGACGTCGATGGGGCCGAAGTTATGGTTGACGCCCAGCTCTGTGGCCATGTCGCGGAATTCATAAGCGCCGCTTCTTCCGGGAGCGGCCAGGATATAATCCGCGTTCAGGGAGACGGTTTGGCCGCTGCGCCGACAGGAAACCTGAAATCCCCTGTGCTCTCCTGCGGAAATTCCGCTCACGTCGGTTCCCAGCAAAAATTCCGTCTTAGCCAGGCGGCCCCTCAGGTATTCGACCGCTTTCTTCCCGTTGTCCGTCCCCCAATGCCACTGCTCCGGGGCGAGAAAGCGGACGTTGTGTTCCTGGGCGATCCTTCTAATTATTTCTGTTTTTTCATTCGGGGCGCTGCCGGTCACCTGACGGCATTCGGGAAAAGCGGTGAATATTTTCCGGACCTGATCGATGATATGAACGGCCTCATCCTCTGTCAGCTTGAGTTCCTGGAGTTCTATGCCTATATGATGATCAAAGTTCAATTTTCCGTCATTGAGCAGGCCACCCGCAGGATAGGGGTGGCGATCAGCAATGGCAATATTCCCCACTCCAAGGCTTTCAAAACAGATGGCGGCGAATAAGCCCGCCGGGCCGGAACCGATGATCAAGACGTCAAAATGTGCTGGAGCCATTTCCAATACCCTTTTATTATTTATGACGGCCTTGTAAAAAGGCCGGATGCTGCGTTGCGCTTAATCCCGAGTCATTGCAGCGTACCCTGAGTACGCTTCATTTCTCGGCATTCGCGCGCCTTGCCTGCGACCTTTTTACGAGGCCGCCTGAAAAATTGTTAAATTGCAACTTTTGCGAGTTCATCATTTATGGAATGAAGACATTTAAAGAAGACGTGTTCATATTATCACAATTCAGCCGGCAACAAAAACAAAATACCCTGCACATCATAATCTTGACAGACATAACCCGGCCGTGCTTTACTTACAGATAAAATTAGACAATTTTATCAGCGAGGTGAAGCCCATGAAAAAGATTGTTCTGTTTTGTTTGTTGTCGATATTTGCGGTTGTTTCGTGTGCGCCTGTGAGCAGTTCCCGTTATCGGGAAGGTTCCAATGCAGGTCAGACAACAAATTTGACGGTGCAGGATGAACGCCGTCTGACCAAGGAAGCCCTCCCCAAGATACAGAAGGATTATCCTGCCGCCAAAAATCCGGAGCTGCAGAAATATATTTCCGACTTGGGAATGAAAATTGTGCGGGCCAACAATCTCGAGGGAAATCCTTATTCCTACAACTTCACGGTAGTGGATGTTAAAGATGTGAATGCTTTTGCCATGCCCGCAGGCACCGTGTTTGTAACAGCGCCGCTCATTGCGTTGGCCTCCAACGAAGCGGAGCTTGCCGGTGTCGTAGCCCACGAAATCGGGCATGTTGAAGCCCGCCATACAGCCGAACGCATGTATGCGATGGAAAAAGCCCAGAACAAAACATGGATGTACGCAACGGGCGGTGCGGTTTTAGGAGCGGCCCTTGGATATGGTTTGGGCGTGGTAGTCTGTGCTAAAGGAGACACTGCATGTCAGGCGAAGGCCGCTCTGGCGGGAGCCGCCCTCGGCGCCGGTGGAGGACTGCTGGCCCAGAAATATACCTTTCTGGTCAATTCCCGGGAGGATGAAATGGAAGCGGACCGGCTTGGTTTTAAATATGCCGTTGGTGCAGGATACGATAAAGACCAGGTGGGGAAATTTTATGAAAAACTTCTGGAAGTGGAGAAAAAGTCCGGGAAAAGCGACAGCGGCATTGCAAAAAGTCTTTCCGACGCCTTGAGTACTCATCCGCCCAGTGAAGAGAGAGTCAGGCAGATGAAGGATCTGGCGGCTAAAAGTCCTGAGCGGAAAGCAATAACCAATACGCCGCAATTCAACAGGGCGAAGCAGTTGGCGGCGGGACTGCGTAAAAAATAATAGCGGTGTATACCGATTTTGCCGAGTAAAAAGGAGGATTGGCCATGAACAGCAATTCTGAAATCAACCCGACCATCTCGTATATCAAAGCAAAAATGAAGCGCGGGAAGATAGTATCGGCGGACGATGCCGTACGCGTCATCCGGGACGGAGACACGGTGGCTCTGGATGGTTTTGTCGGTTCTTTAATTCCCGAAGAGCTTCTTATTGCTCTGGAAAAACGGTTTTTATCCACGGGAGAGCCTAAAAATCTGACCATCGTATACGCCTCCGGTCTCGGAGACGGTAATGATCTGGGAGCCAACCGCCTGGCCCATGAAGGGCTGCTCAAAAGGGTCGTCGCGGGTCATTGGGGCTTAACCCCGAGGTTGCAGGCTTTGGCTCTCGACAATAAAATTGAGGCCTACAATTTACCCCAGGGTGTTTTGACCCACCTTTTCCGGGATATCGCCGCTCATAATCCCCGCACGATTTCGCGGGTGGGGCTGGGAACATTCACCGATCCCCGCTGCGGCGGCGGGAAAATTAATCTTTTAACCACCGAGGATCTGGTCGAGATTATCGAATTCGACGGATGCGAATATCTTGCCTATAAAACATATCCCATCCAAATAGCTATATTGCGCGGCACCACGGCCGATATGGACGGCAATATTACGATGGAGAAGGAACCTTTGACGCTGGAAGTTTTGCCGGTGGCTATGGCGGTAAAAAACTCCGGCGGGTTTGTCATTGTCCAGGTCGAAAGAATTGCCGAAAGAGGAGCATTGAACGCCAGACAGGTTAAGATCCCCGGTATCCTTGTGGACTGCGTCGTCGTGGCGAAGCCGGAGAACCACCGGCAAACATACACCACGGAATACAATCCGGCCTTCAGCTGTGAATTTAAAATACCCACGGCGACGGTTGAACCATTGGGGATGGACGAACGCAAGATAATAGCCCGCAGAGCCTCCTTTGAGCTCAAGCCGAATATGATAGTCAATCTGGGAATCGGCATGCCGGAAGGCGTCGCCAATGTGGCCAATGAGGAAGGAATCTTCGATTACCTGACCCTGACGGCGGAAGCGGGCTGCATCGGCGGGATTCCCGCCAGCGGGTTAAATTTCGGAGCCTCAACGAACATGGATTGTCTGATCGATATGCATTATCAGTTCGATTTCTATGACGGCGGCGGTCTTGATCTGGCCTGCCTCGGACTGGCTCAGATGGATCAGCACGGCAACGTCAATGTCAGTAAATTCGGCCCCAAACTTGCGGGCTGCGGCGGATTCATCGATATCACCCAGAATTCCAAGAAAATCATTTTTGCCGGAACATTCACAGCAGGAAGTCTGCAGGTGGAAGTTAACGGCGGGCAGCTCAAGATCGTTAAAGAAGGCGGATTTCGGAAATTCGTGAAAGATGTGGAGCAGGTTACCTTCAGCGGCAAGACGGCGCAAAAAAACAATCAGCAGGTCTTTTACGTTACCGAGCGCTGTGTTTTTACTCTCACTCCGGAGGGTGTCGAGCTCATCGAGATAGCGCCCGGAGTGGATCTGGAGAGGGATATCCTTCCCTACATGGATTTTCAACCTATAATTAAAAATCCCGGTCTGATGGACGAACGGATCTTCAAGCTGCCGCCCATGGGTTTGAAAGAAGACCTCCTGAGCATTCCGCTTAAGGATCGTTTGACCTACGATGCGGCGACAAACATCTTATACGTCAATTTTGAAGGCCTTGCCGTCCGGACGAAAAAAGACGTTGAGGAAATCAGAGCGTTGGTGGAAGCTATCTGCAAGCCTTTGGGTAAGAGAGTGAAGACAATCGTCAACTATGATAACTTCTCCATTGTTCCGGAGCTGGAAGACGATTACATCAACATGGTCAAATACGTCGTCTCCGAATTCTATTCGGAGGTAACGAGGTATACCACCAGCGCATTTTTACGCATGAAGCTGGGAGATGAACTGCAAAGCCGGAACCTGGCGCCGCATATTTTTCAGTCGAAAGAGGAGGCGAAACAGGCGCTGGAGACGATGTGATGACGCCAATGCTGTTGCTGTTTAAGGAAGCGGCGACGGGAGTAAGATGAGCCGCACTGTCATTTTACTCCCGTTGTTCTTTGGCGGGAGAGGACGGTCACGACCAGGTTGTTTGATGTCCGGTAATTCCATCTCTAAATCAAGCGCTATCTTTGTTGGCCCTTCGGCAGGCTCAAGGCAGGCTTAAAGCTGATAGTCGTT
>DAOQVG010000110.1:0-6242 GCA_035341435.1 Smithellaceae bacterium | reverse complement strand
ATACTGGTGAATACCGGCCGGTGCAACCCCGGGGGCAAAGGATTCACCGATAAGAATGTCTCCCACCTTTTGAACATCCGTATAGTAATCATCCATCTTTGCTTTGTCGGGGTGAACGGCGTAATCGATGAGCAGGGGCCTTCTTTCTCCATAAAAGGGCAGCGCATATTCATGGTCGCCTTTCCCGAGCATGTTTTCCTTGTTCACGCCGGACATGATTTCAATGGCCCGGTTCCAGGCGATTACCTTTCCTTTTTGATTTATGGCCAGGATGGCGTCGGGAAGAAACTCAATGATGAGTTCCAATCTCTTCCGGTACTGGTGCAGCTTCTCATCCATCCGCCTGCGGGCGGTAATGTTGCGCATGAACCCGCCCACGCCGATTTGGTTCCCGCCGATATTCACCGGAAATTTATGTATTTCATAGACCTGATCTTCGACATTCACTTCATAGACAATAACTGATTTGCCGGAAAGAACTTCCATATCTTTTTGCCGGCATATATCCGCCTCATTTTGCGGCATCAGCTCGATGTTGTTTTTTCCGATTATTTCTTTTTCCGGTCTGCCGTAAAATGCCGCCAGTGATTGGCTGATCATTATATAGCGAAGTTGTTCATCCTTCAGATACACCATGTCGGAGTGGGCGTTAATAAAGGTACGATAAAGCTCCTCCGTGTTTTTGAGTTTTTCTTCCGTCTGTTTACGCTCGGTTATGTCGCTTATAATTCCCAGGACCACTTGCCTCCGGCCGTCATATTCGGCAACAGAGCGGATATCGACAATTTCTTCCGTACCGGCCCGCTTTATCCTGATTTCGAGGTCATACGGGCGCTTTTCCTGAATCAGACCATTCAGCGCCTCATTCAGCACGGGGCGGTATTCCGAAAGCGCCAGTTCGTGCATTTGAGATATTGTACATTTTGTCCGGGCAAAGCCAAATATCCGGCGGGCGTTCTCCGATAGAAAAACCTGTTTTGATTGCACATCGTACTCCCAGGTGCCGGAAGCGGTAAGCGCTTCGACCCTGGAAAAGCGGTTCAGAACAATGTCGGCTTCCTCCCGGACCTTCTTCCCTGCGGCCACGAGGCATTCCAAATCCTGAATTTTCTGTCTTAAGATGCGTACTTTTTCCTGCAGTTCCTGACTTTTCCCGGATTGATTTTTCATCTGGTCGTCCTGTGCAAAAATAAATGCCGTCTTATATCAAGACGGTATACATATTACAATACAGAAACTTCTCATTTTTCTTCATCTTTCCGCAATTGCGAAAATTATGCCTTTTTTGCCTCAAACGGCAGTATAACAAATTACACCGCCGACAATGCTTTCCTTAATGGCCCCTTCTTTTTCGAGTTCCTGAAGGTACACGCAGGTTTCATTGAGCGCCATGAAAAAGATGCTCTTTGAGCTTTTCAACAACAGCCGGGGGAAAAGTCGTAGATTTTCGGGTGCTGTGCTGGAAATTAACAAAAGTGGAAGCTCCTCTTGCACATAACTCTCCCCCCTGAAATATTTTTTGCTCCAGAACAAGACTCGTCCGGCCGATCTTCTTTATTCCTGTGACAACTTCAACATCCCGGCCTAAATTCATTTCCCGGAGATAATCGATGTTCATGTTAACCAGGAACAAAGTCGTCTCCGTGTCCCAATTGAGTTCGGGGTTAAACAATCGAATAATCTCAATGTAACCTTCCTCCAGCCAGACGGGAATTACACAGTGCCCGATATGCCGCGCCCCGTTCAACTCGGAAATTCTGGGAGTAAGGGTCTTTCTGAACATTGGCTGATCCTCCTGACAGCGAAATATTTTCAATATTTATCGCCAAAATTTATAGATGAAGACTTCCTGGAAAACAAGACGAAAGTATCTTCTTCCCAAAGGCAGGATGCACCGTAATTCAGCTTATACCCCCAAATCACTCACATAACTCATTGACACAAAAAGCTGTTAGTCTTATATTGAAACCAGGAAATTAATATCTTTTCAAAATAACCAATCGTCAGCAGAACATTATCAAAATAAATTAATCGCCAGAAAGGAGTCAGCATCATGGAAGAAAAAGCCGCGCCACGCCAGGAACTCCAGGTTAATATTCGCAACATGAGGGAGGGAGATATTGAAGAGGTGCTGTCCATCGACCGTAAAATTACGGGTAAAAACCGCGCTTTTACGTATGATTTTTCTCCCTTGGGCGGTGAACTGACGATGAGTGTGGTCGCGGAGGCTGAAGGAAAAATTGTCGGTTTTCTTCTCGGCCAAAGCTCAACTTCATCCTATGATGCAACAGACATCGCCATAGTCCAAAACATCGGGGTGGATCCCGGATACCTTCATTACCACATCGGCACCAGGCTGATGCAGTTTTTCGTAGATTGTTGTAAAAAACGCGGTCTGGACTCAATTCATGCAATGGTGCGCAGCCAGGACGACCAGTTGATCCCCTTCCTGAAATCTATGGAATTTATCGAGGGGAAACTGGTGGAGTTCGTAAAACCGTTAAAGCGCTAAACGGCGACAGAAAAGCAGTAAATTCGGAGGCATTAATATTATTGCCCCAGCGGGGTATTAGTGCGGCCAGCCGCGCGATAACGTCGGGACAAACCGCTGCGCCGCACAACAGCAGAAGAAAATAAAAAAACCAGCTACAATTAGCTGGTTTTTTTATTTCCAGCGGAAATTATTTCATTAATCAACCCGTAACAATGTACTTTGGTATAAATCCGGCAAAGCAAAAGTGCTGCACCGTCAAATTAACGTATTGATGAAAATTAAATTTCCATGTAAGGAAACGCCATTATGGAAAAATCATCTGAAACAAAATCCGTCATTGAGCAGGCAGGGGAAGACCTCTTTAATTTCGCCGTGGACCGCGAAGACATCAAATTGCTGATGGCCGGCCTTCATGAGGCCGCCGACATCAAGCGCAACGCCGTCGAATATGAGCTGCAAATTCTGAAAATCATCAGCGTGGGCTGGGCCATCTCCTACTACCTGGAAAATTATACCCAAAAGGATCTGATCGGCGCAGCCTATTGGCGCACAATTCAGGAATTTGCCAAAAATCTGTCCGACACATACGGATTGTTCGTCAGCCAGTCCATTGATTATTTTCAGATTCTCAAAGACCGTCTGGAAACATACGTCCACGCCCTGCACGAGCAGCCCGGCGCACCTGAACCGGCGGTGATCATCGGACCGGTTTTCGCCGATCTTTGCGGCAATAAAAACGACGCCTTCACCGCGTTGACCGGCTCCAAAATGTTCATCTCCACCATCGGATGCGTAAAGCAGTACATCGAGAGCCTCAGCGTGAAGCAGGCCATGTAAAATCAGCCGGCATCTCTGTAAAAACTCTCGATCTGCATCAGTGGAAAGCAATAGGGAAAATTTCGCAACGAGTCCGGCGGACACAGGCCAGGGAAGGATATAACAACCATGCGCTACAAAGTTGAGCTTCTCAGCCTGTCAGCGACCGGAGAAACAAGAGAATTGTTCCATCTGGTCGTTTATGCACAGGATGAGAATGACGCCATAATAAAGGCGCAGAAGGAATATGCTCTCCGGCATCCCGATGCTCCTTTGCCTCCGGAAAATTCCTCCTGGATTTCATACGGCACCAGAGAAGAAGACTGCTGGGGATGAATGATCCGCGCTGAAAAATTGCACCTTTACGGCTTCGGCAAGGCCCGTGACGGAAATTTTTCATAATAGTGAAAAGAAACATAAGAAAACCGACCGTTAAGAACCTCATCTTTCAGAGCGCCTGATTTCCATGCATGATCATCTTCACTGCTGCGGCATATTTTTAATATGAATGTCGTACTGCGGAAATGGAATTTCAATGCCCTTTTCCCGGAAGCGCCGGGCAATTTCATAGTAGAGCTGGCTTTTTAGCACGCCGGGGCTGTTGATGTATTCCCTGGTCCAGACGCGCAGATTGAAATTCATCGCACTCTCTCCGTATTCGAAGAACAGCACATCGGGCCGTGGATTTTTAAGCACGCCGGGATTATCCATGGCGATATCCAAAAGCACCTGTTTTACCACTTGGGGATCTTCCCTGTAAGATACACCGACGGGAAAATTAAAACGGACACTGCGATTAGTATGGCTCCAGTTTATTACGGTTTGGGAAATAAACTGCGAATTGGGAACGATGATGGAGATGTTGTCGTTAGTCAGAATCTCGGTCGCCCTCATGGAAATATCCACCACGTTTCCGGAAACTTTATCCACTTCAATGCGATCACCGACCTTGATGGGACGCTCAAGCAGAATGATAATGCCGCTGACGAAATTGTTGGTGATATTCTGTAAACCGAAGCCGATACCGACGCCCAAAGCGCCCATGAGAATAGTCAGGCTGCTGAGATTGATTCCGGCCGTCTGCAGGATAATTATGAATCCGATAACCAGTAAAAGATATTTGACAATTGAACCTATTGCGATCCGAACGCCCAGTTCAATTTGACTCTTGGACAACAGACGGTAGGCAATGACTTTATTGAGCGCTGAAGCGGCCAGACTCAGTATCAGCGTTGACGTAACGAGATAAATAAAAGTGATCAAGGTGAAGGGAGAATCCCCCAGTGTGAAAAGAGGGACTTTAAGCACATCCACAACACTTTTGGCCCAGGAAGTTATATTGTCCATGTTCACCTCCTAAAAAGGGAAAAATACCGGTATGAAGAGTGTTGCTAAAATCCAGAAAATTATATTCAGCGGTGCACCTACTTTTATAAAATCGAGAAAACGATACCGGCCGACACCGTAAATCATGGTGTTTGTCTGATATCCGACGGGGGTCATAAAGCTGGAAGACGCGGCAAAAGCGATGGCCATCAAAAAAGGAGTCGGATTTACCGCCATGGCATTCGCCGAAGCAATGGCAATCGGGGCAAGTAATATGGCCGTGGCATTGTTGGACATCAGTTCCGTTAAAATGGAGGTCATCAGATACAACACCGAAACAATGACCGCCGGCCCCAAATCGCCCAGCAGCCGGATCATTTTGCCTGAAAGATACATTGCAGCACCCGTCTTTTCCAGCGCAGTCCCCAGAGATATGATGCCGCCAAGCAGAAAAATAACCTTCCAGTCAATGGCGTCGTAGGCTTCTTCGAGCGTGATACAGCCCACCAATATCAGAAGAATCGACCCGACGATTGCGGTAACCATTATCGGCAGTATTCCCAGGCTGGCCGCAGCAATCACACCGGAGATAATGACCAGCGCCGGTATAACTTTGCTTTTCCTGTATCGGGGTGTTTCAATATCGGAAACGATGACAAAATTTCTATTGTTTTTAAGCGCATCGTAATTGTCCTTGCGGGTTTCCACCAGAATGGCGTCGCCCGATTTAAGAGGTGTATCGGTAAATCCCGTATTGAGCAGTTGTCCCCTTTGCCGGAGAGCCAGCGCCGTAGCGCGAAAAATATTCTGGAAGTAGGAGGATTTCACGGTTCTCCCCACAAGTCTTGAATTGGGGGCGACAACGACCTCCATCAGAACGAGGTCTTCGCGGTTGAAGTCTTCATCGCTGAATCTGTAGTCCGTTTTCATCTGAATACCCATGCGGTCCTGGAGCTTCTGGAGCTGTTTGATATCACACCGGACGCGGAGCAGGTCGTTTTCTTCGAGAAGAATGTCGGCAACCGGAACCGTCACACGCCGGCCTTTGCGGACGACTTCGAGAATGTCAATTTCCAGTTCTTTGACCAGCGGAGAATCTGCAACTCTGAGGCCGACGGATTCAGCATTGCCCAGAAGCACGATGTCCGTGAGGTAATCGTTCATCCTGTATTTCTGCGTCAAGTCAGAGTCCGCTTCCCGCGCCGGTATAAGTCTGACTCCGAAAAGAACCATATAAACGATGCCGACGCCAAAAAATACAAGCCCCATTTTCGTGAACTCAAACATGCCTAATGCCGGCAGACCATGATCAATGGCCACGGAGCTGACAATGATATTTGTGGACGTTCCGATAAGGGTGCACACGCCGCCGAACATCGAGGCAAAAGAAATCGGCATCAACAGCCTTGAGGAACTGATTTTGTTTGTGGCCGCCAGGCCAAGCAGAATGGGAATAAAAACGGCGACAACCGGCGTGTTGTTGACAAAAGCTGAAATGACGCCGACCAGAATCATGGTACCGATCAGTCCAACCCAAAAATTGAACTTAAATATCTTCGAGGAAACCGCTCCGACAAAGTTCACGGAACCGGTTTTTTGCAGGGCG